>CAYMTH010000054.1:0-14434 GCA_964393235.1 uncultured Solibacteraceae bacterium
GAGCCCCCGTGCCTCGTCGGGATCCACCTACATCGGCGCCGGCAGCCCCCGCACCCGCCGCGCCAACTCCGGATCGCCCGGCGCCGGGTATTGCACCTGGTACAGCTCCGGTGGGAAGCCGCCGAAGTCGTGGATCGTCCGCGGCGCCGTCGTCACCGTGACCCCCGTGCCCGTCACATACCAGTGCGCCGAGATGCAGAGCACCGCCCGCGGGCGCGCCGTCTTCTCTCCGATCCGCCGCCACGCCTCCGTGTACCGGTTGCGCGCGAGCGCGTTCATCGGGTTCCCGTGCCCGAAGAAGATCGATGGCATCCGGCCGTCCATGCGCAAGGCCCCCTTTCCTGCTTTCAGTGAAGCAGAAAAGGGGGCCTCGCGTTGTTCGCCTGGCTCAGGCCGTCGCGACCGCCGCTCTTTCGAGCTGACCCGAGGCGTGCGTGCAAATCGACCGCATCGTCTCGATCACCTCTTCGTCGTTCAACTCCGGCTTGCGCCCCTCGACCGGGTGCGCCGCCAGAATCAGGTCGTTCATGCCGATGATCCCGACCAGTTCGTCGTTCTCATCGAGCACCGGCAGCCGCCGGACCTTCGCCTTCGCCATCAGGTGCAGCGCCGCGTGAATGTCGTCGTCCTGCCGGCAGAACACTACCGGCGTCGACGCCACCTCGGCGGCCTCCACGCATTGCGGCGGCACACCCCGCGTGCCCAGCGCGATCGCCAGGTCGCGGTCGGTGATCATGCCCAGCACGTGCCGCTCAAAGACCACCGGCAAAGCGCCACAGTCGTGCGCCCACATCAACTCCGCCACCTCCGCCAGGTTGGTCTGCGGCGAGCAGGACCATGGCGTTCTCGTCATGATGTCTTCCACGAGGATCTTCATTACTGCTTTACCTCCAACTCCTCCGTGTGTTGCCTATTTGCCGGTCCGGTCGCCGGCGTACCGCAAAACGGCCGCCGCCGGAGCGCCGTCCGGCGCGTGATCGGGCTCAACCAGCCAGACCATTCCTCGATGCAGCAGCGTGTGCACCGCCGCTTCGTTCAACAGATCCGCCTGCCAGTAGACATAGCCGCCCGCCGTTCCGCGCCCGTGCGCCGCCGCGCCCGGGGTCAGGAACAGGTGCTGCACGTGGCCGGCCCTGGCGGCCTTCACGATCTCCGCCGGCTCCATCGCGCGCCGCCCCGGTACCGCGTGCCGGAACTCGGCCAGCGCCTGCTTCTCGGCCGCGTTCGACCAGCGCTTGATGATCCGCGCCGCCGCGTGGCCCAGTTCGAGGTCCGTCGCCCCGCCGTCGGGGCTCATCTGCACCGGCTCCGGCAGCAGCTCGGGATAGTCGGAGAGCGCCGCGAACGCCGCCGTCTCCTCTTCCACGCCCGCCAGCACCAATGGCAGCCCGTGCCGCCGGAACAGCGGCTGCAGGCCCCGGTCGAGCGCGCGCATGAAGTCCCGCCGGAAGTGCCCGCCCTGCGTCCGCCCCTGGTCGTTGCCGAACTGGGTGCCGTAGTGGTGGTTCTTGCCGTGGTCCTCGCCGCCCGTCTCGCGGGCGAACTCGGCCGCGCTCTCCGGTACGCCGTCGGGGATCGGCAGCCGCTCCACTTCACCGCAGTCGTACCGCATCAGCCGGATGTGCTTGCCGGCCAGCGCCAGCAGCACGAAGGACTGCCGGTAGTCCAGGTGCGCCAGCACCGGACCCAGCATGAAGTGCTCTTCCACATGGCAGCCCGGCTCCATCGGCGCCCGCACGGAGAACAGGTCCAGCTCCCGCGGCGACCGGTAGATGCACAGCCCGTCCCGGTGCCCTTCGTTCATCTCCGGGGCGTCGGCCAGCTTCCGCACCGGCTTCAACAGGGTTTCGATATCGTCCTGGTGCATACCGCATTCGGTCAGCTTCGCTTCCGCCTTGGGCAGCAGCGCCAGCAGCTCCATCACCGAAGGCCGCGTCCCCGAACCCGCCCGGTGCGGGGGCAGAAAGATCGATACGCACGGGCCTTCCGTGCGGCATAAGGTCATCAAGTCCACCGTGGTTGGGTGCGCAAAACGTGCCAGCTCCGTTTCCTTCATCTTCGTAGCCAACATCACCAACTCCTTTCCGCCCGCCGTCGCCCTTCGTGCTGCAAGCCAGCGGCCAAACGGATTGCGATTTTGGAACTCGGCTTGCTGCAATGCATAGCGGCCTCAGGAGGGCCCCAGCATGTTCCCCTACCGCCGCATCCTCTTCCCCGTCGACTATTCGCCCGCCAATCTCGCCATCATCCCGTTCGTCAAAGAAATGGCCGGGCACTTTCAGTCCCACCTGCAGCTTGTACATGCCTGTGCCCCCGAGGTCTTCTACGCCGCCGAGTTCGGCTGGCAGATCGCGGCTTCCTCCCCCACCACCGACGACATCGTCGTCTCCGAAACCGAGCGCCTGAACGCCTTCGCGGCCGAGCACTTCGCCGGCTTCGACACCGAAGTCCTCGTCCACTCCGGCCACGCCATCGCCGTCATCGAAGACGTCGTCCGGCGCACCGGCACCGACCTCATCATGATCCCGACCCACGGCCGCGGCCTGTTCCGCCGGCTGCTGCTCGGCTCGGTCACCTCGCGCCTGATCCACGACCTAAGCTGTTCTGTCTGGACGGGTTGCCACCTCGATCCCGACTCGGTGAAGGCCCATACCACCTGCAAGAAGGTGATGTGCGCCGTCGAGCCCGGGATGGAATCGCAGCACATCGTCAAGGCGGCCGAAAGCATCGCCGTCGCCTTCGGGGCCTCGCTCGCGCTGGTCAGCGCCATCGAGTGGCCCACCGACAACCCGGCCGTCGATCCGGGCCAGTACTGGGAGCGCATCCGCGCCTCGGCCGAAAGCACCCTGGCCAACTTCGCGCGGACCGTCTCCATCCCCGCGACCACCCATATCGTCTACGGGCCCATCGCCCCCGTTCTTCGCGACGCCGCCACGCAGGAGCATGCCGACCTCGTCGTGGTCGGCCGCGGCGAGGCCCAGAGCCCGCTCAGCGGCGTGCTGTCCAACCTCTACTCGATCGTCCGCGAATCGCCCTGTCCTGTCCTTAGCGTGTAGCCCGGGGCAATTCACCCAACTTGGGTGAATTGCCCCCCGGCGGGAGGACTTATGCGCCCCGTGTCCATGCTCGCCAACGTGTTCCATTCGCCGGGGGTCTTCGGCGTCGAATCGAAGCCGGTGCCGCAGGCGGCGGCCGGCGAGGCGATCGTGCGGGTGCGGCTCACCAGCATCTGCGCGCACGACCTGCGGATCGTCGCCGGGGACTACCCGGTGCGGGCCGGCTTGACGCTCGGCCACGAGGGCGCGGGCGTCATCCACGACCTCGGCGACGGCATCTTCGGCTACGAGCCGGGCCAGCGGGTGCTGTTCTCGGCCGTCACCCCGTGCGGGCAGTGCGAGTGCTGCCTGTCGGGGCACTGCGCGCAGTGCCGGGGACAGCTGGGTGGCTGGCGGCTCGGCAACACGCTCGACGGGGCCCAGGCCGAGTACGTCCGCGTCCCGTACGCGCAGGCCAACCTGGCGCTGATCCCGGAGACGCTGACCGACGAGGAGGTGCTGCCGCTGGCCGACGTCGCCTCAACCGGCTTCGCGGCCGCCGAGAGCGGGCGGGTGCGGCTGGGCGACAACGTCATGGTCTTCGGCCTCGACCCGGTGGGCCTGTGCGCCGTGCTGGGGGCGCGGCTGATGGGCGCGGCCCGGATCTACGCCTTCGACCCGAGCCCGTTCCGCCGGGACATGGCGCGGCAGTTCGGCGCCACCGACCTGCTGGCCGAGCCGCCGGCGAAGCTGTGCGTCGACGTCGCCATCGAAGCCACCGGCAGCCCGGACCACTTCCGGCACGCGCTGGCGGCGCTGAAGCCCGGCGGGGTGCTCTCGACGGTCGGGCTCTACGCGCAGCCGCTGACCATCGACAACGCGGCGTTCGGGGCCGGTCTGTCGGACAAGTCCATCGTGACCACGCTGTGCCCGGGCGGGAAGGAGCGGATGCGGCGGCTGATGCGGCTGGTCGAGACCGGGCGCATCCACCTGACCTCGCTGTTCACCCACCGCTTCCCGCTGCGGCAGATCGCGGCCGGCTACGCGCTGACCGGCGACTTTTTGAAGGTGGCCGTGCCGGTGCAGTAGTAGGCTGGAAGGGTGATCCGTTGCGCGCTACTGGCTTCGGCGCTGCTGGCCGCCGCGCCGCCGCGGGCGGTGTTTACCGATCCCGCCGTGACGCTGCTCGGGGCGCCTTCGCCCGACGGGCGCGTGGTGTCGCTGGTTGAGGGCGGGGACCTGGCGGTGCGCGAGGTGGCGACGGGAAAGTCGACGCGGCTGACGGCGCGGAAGGGCAAGGAGTTCGCCTACTTCTCGTCGATCTCGCGGGACTCGAAACTCATCGCTTACGCCTGGTTCAACGAGGACGGCTTCTATGAGCTGCGGGTCCTGCCCCTCGCGGGGGGCGAGCCGCGGACGCTGTTCCGGAACCCGGAGGCCGGCTTCGTGCAGCCGACGGCGTGGACGCCGGATAACCAGTTCATCCTGACCCTGCTGTTCCGGAAGGACAACGTGTCGCAGATCGCGCTGATCCCGGTGGCCGGTGGCGCGCCGAAGGTCTTGCGGTCACTCAACTGGGTGTACCCGAAGCGGATGGACATCTCGCCGGACGGGCGGACGCTGATCTACGACTCGTTCGCGCCGGGGTCGACGGACCGGCGGGCGGTCTACGCGCTGACGCTGGACGGGGCGGAGGAGCGGCTGCTGACGCCGGAGCCGGGCAACCATCTGTTCCCGCTGTTCGGGCCGGACGGGAAATCGATCTACTACCTGTCGGACAACGACCTGGTGGAACGGCCGGCGGGCGGGGCGCCGCGGGTGGTGGCCGGGGGGCTGGGCCGGGCGCTGCCGCTGGGGATCACGCGGGACGGGGTGCTTTACTACGGGCTGCGGACGGGGGCGACCGACGTCTTCCTGGCCGACGTGGCCGACGTGACCCGGACGGCGCGGCGGGCATCGCGGCTCTACCCGAACCGGAACCTGGCGCCGGCCTTCTCGCCCGACGGGAAGCGGCTGGCCTACCTGTCGCGCCGGGGGAGCGAGAACTTCGGGCAGGACGCCCGGGCGGTGGTGGTGCGGGAGTTGGGCGGCGAGGGCGAGGCCGAGCTGCCGGTGAAGATGGCGCACATCGAGGCCGTGGGCTGGCGGCCCGATGGGCGGGCGCTGTACCTGAGCGGCAGCGACGGGAAGGGGCGCGGGGGGCTGTTCGAGTACGAGTTCGAGACGAAGCGGACGCGTCCGCTGGCGGCCGAGATCGGCGGCCCGGCGAAGGGCTACGAGTTCTACGTGACCGGGGCGGGGCTGATCTACCGGGACGGGGCGGGGTTCAAGACCTTGGGGGGCGAGCCGGCGGCGGCGCCGGGCGAGGCGGCCGGGGTGACCGAGTGGCTGCCGTCGAAGGCCGGGCTGTTCGGGGTCCGGAGCGGGCAACTGGTCCGGTTCGGGCCGGAGGGCGAGCGGGTCTACGCGCTGCCCGGGAACCGGCAGCCGGGCGCTTCGGTGAGTCCGGACGGGAAGACGATCGCGCTGACGGCCGGGCGCGAGGGCCAGGAGATCTGGGCGATGGAGGTTCGATAGGGCGATGCCGAATACCAGGTTCCCGCTGGCGGGGCGCGTGGCGGAGCGGGTCGCCTCCCACTTTCCGGGGGCGCCGGTGGACGCGGTCGAGGTATTGATCGACGCCGGGTTCTGGGCTTCGCTGCGGCGGGAGGAGGGGTTCACGCCCACGATCTCGCTGGCGTGGGTGCGGCCGGGGGAGGCCGCGCATCCGATCGTCTTCGACCGGCCGGTGTCGCTGGAGCCCGCGGCGCTGGCGAAGCTGTCGCCGGCGGTGGAACGGCCGGGCATTCATCTGGGCGTCGCGCCCGGGGCGGACGGGCAGCCGGTGGTTTGGGGCGCGCTGGGGGCGCTGCCGGCCGGGTGCTTCGTGCTCGAGGTGGTGGCGCCGGCGCTGCTGGTGATCAAGCAGCCGGGCGAGGAGGAGGGCGCCAAGTACGCCAACGTAGCGGTGATCGAAGGCGATCAGGCGAAGTTCCTGACGAGCCCGGCGGCGGCGCCGGCCGGGGCGCCGGCGATCGTGAAGACCCTGCTCGGGTGCGACGATTCGGCGCACACCCTGGTGGAGCTGGCCGTCTCGATGCGGAAGCACCGGCGGGGCGGGGCGCTGCTGGTGGTGCCGGCGGGCGGGGAGGAGTGGCTGGGGTCGATCGTGCAGCCGATGGCGTACCAGGTGGCGCGGCAGCGGGCGGCGGATATCGAGACGCTGGCCGGGTTGACGGCTGTCGACGGGGCGACGGTGATGACGGACCGGTTCGAGTTGCTGGCGTTCGGGGCCAAGATCGCCAAGCGGCTGGGGGCGCCGCGGGTGGACCAGGTGGCGGCGTTCGAGCTGATGGAGGGGGCCGAGCAGCAGGTGATCCACCCGACACAGTTGGGCGGGACGCGGCACCTGTCGGCGGCGCAGTTCGTGCAGGACCAGCGCGAGGCGACGGCGCTGGTCGCCTCGCAGGACGGTCGGTTTACGGTGTTTGCGTGGTCCGGGGCGCTGGGGATGGTGCAGGCGTACCGGGTGGAGTCCTTCCTGCTCTAGTGCTCGCCGAGGGCGGTGGCGGGGAAGAGCGGGGGAGGAGGCGTGGGCCGGTCCCAGGCGGTGTCGGCGAGGAAGAGCGACCCGGCGAGGGGGACGGGGGGCTCCATGCCTTCGACGGCGGTGGTGAAGAGCACCTGGGTGCGGCCGTTGAGGGAGAGGACCTCGGGGCAGGTGACGCGGGGGGAGCCGGGGAGGCGCCATTCGGCGAGGACGGCGCCGTCGCGGAGGCGGTACTCGCGGGCGAGGCCTTCGGGGGCGGGCTCGGGGTTGTAGAAGGCGACGATGACGGACTCGCCGTCGGGGGAGGGGCGGAGGCCGTCGGGGAAGAGGGGGGTGTCGCGGAAGTCGGCGATGATGCGGCGGGGGCCGAGGCGGAAGTTGACGGGGTCGAAGGGGTAGTGGTCGAGGGTTTTGTTGGGGGAGTCGATATCGACGAGGCCGCCGGGGTAGAGGAACTTGCCGTTGGCGCAGATCTGGGCGTCGTGGAGGGTGTGGAGCTTGCGGGTGGCGGCTTCGAAGAAGTACATGCAGGCGATGCGTTCCTGGAAGCTGGTGTGCTTGGTGCCGAAGAGGAGGCCGCCGGGGACGGAGTAGCCGTCGTTGATGACGACGCGTTCGTCGGTGGTGACGGGGAAGGGGGCGCCGAGGAGGCGGCGGGCCTGGAGGTCGTAGAGGACGAGGGCGCGTTCGAGGCCGACGACGATGACGCCGGGCTGGTCGGTTTCGACGAAGAAGCCGGCGCGTCCGGGGAGGGGGTGGGTCTGGTTGTCGAGGGTCCGGAGGTTGAGGAGGTTCACGCTGCCGGTCAGCGTTTGGAACGATTGTTGGATGGCGACCCACCCGAGGAGGGGGTCGGGTGTGGGATAATTCTGGAGGGCTCGCGGGCCCTCCGGTAGGAATCGCAGCCCCGGGGATGCCGGGGTGAAGAATGGCGTAGCGGTGAAGACCTGCATCGCTTCGTTGTAGCATGCCCGCGCGCTGTGGTATATTGAAAGGCGAATTAGTGTATGGCAAATCATGTATCAGCTCTGAAGCGCGTTCGGATGACCGAGCGTCGTACTGTTTTCAACAACGCTCGTAAGTCCCGTCTTCGCACTGGTCTGAAGGCTATGCGCCGTCTGCTGGAAGCGAAGGACGCGGCCGGCGCCGCCGCCGCGATGTCGCAGACGTTTTCGATCGTCGACCGCGCCGCGAAGTGGGGCGTGATCAAGAAGAACACGGCCGCGCGGTACAAGAGCCGCATCACGCTGCGCCTGCGCAAGCTGCAGACGGTCTAAGCGTTTCCGGCCTTTGAAAAAAGTTCTGGCCCGCCGCTCGGGATGAGCTGGCGGGCCGCACTTATTTATCAACGACTTGCGGTGCGGCGGAAGGGCAGCACGTTGGTTTGTTCGTTGGTTTGAACCTTGGTTTGCTCCTTGGTCTGAACCTTGGTTTGTTCCGGCGCGGGATCGAGTTCCTTGCGCAGGAATTTGAGGTAGCGCAGGTGGGCGGCGCGTTCGCGGATGAGGCGGGAGCGCTCGGCGGTGATGCGCTGGAGGAAGGCGCCGCCGGTGGCGAGGCGACGGGCGGCGCGGGCGTGGAACTCGGCCTCCGGCATGTGTTTGGCCTCGCGCAGGCCGGCGTAGACGTTCAGCACGGCGCGGTGTTCGGCGTCGAGGAGGCTGGTTTCGACGGCGTTCCAGCGTTCGTAGCGGAACTGGGTATCGGCGAGGGCGAGGGCGACGTCGCGCTCGGCGGCGGTTTGGGGTTGCAGCTCGGCGAGGTTGCGGCGGACGAGGCGGATGAAGTGTTCCTTGTCTTCGTACGTCGCGACGGCTCGGGAGGCGGCGGATTCCAGCGCGCGGCTGGCGTAGCGGCCATGCTTGAGAGCATTGCGGCTGACAGTGGATTTGCCCGCGGCGGTTTTGGGTCCTTTGGACTTAGCGCCGTTGCGGCGGGCGATCTCGGCTTTTTCCTGACGAGTCATAGGTACTCCCTTTGCTATGAACGTAGCAGAGGGGAGAGCGCCAATCGTTCAGTTGTGAAATGGAAGTGATTGAATTATCGCCGAATATAAATTTTCATTCGTTGTGACCGGCGGCGCGGCGGAGGGCCTGGAGGAGTGTTTTGCCGGGTTCGGAGGCGGGGGCGAGCATTTCGAAGTGGCTGTCGCCGGGGAGTTCGAGGACGGCGGCGCCGGACTGTTTGGCGTAGGGCTGGTAGAGGGCGGGGGCTTTGCGGAGGAGGCCGCCGACGACGAGGGTCTGGCGGGCGGCGATGGGGAGGAAGGATTCGACGGAGCCTTCGCGGTAGCGGTCGGGGTGGGCGTCGGGGGCGCCGCCGAGGAAGTTGGTCACGGCGGGGATGGGGCAGTAGTTGCGTTCGACAGGCTGGGCGGCGGTGAGGGTGGGCGGGCCGTCGATGTTGAAGGCATGGGTGGGCTTCAGGGACGTGCGGGCGGCGAGCCAAAGGGCGAGCTGGCCGCCGGAGGAGTGGCCGGCGAGTACGAGGCGGCGGAGGTCGAGGTTGTGTTTGGGGGCGAGAGTGCGGAGGTGGTCGAGGGCCTGGGTGAGGTCCTGGTAGGTGCCGGGGAAGCCGCCGCCGGGGTTGCCGGCGCGGCGGTACTCGATGTTGTAGGAGGCGATGCCGGATTGGGCGAGGGCGACGGCGAGGGGGCGGAGGAGGTCGAGGGAGGTGGCGCGGGGATCGAGGCCGGGAAGGCGATCGGCCCAGCAGCCGCCGTGGACGAGGGCGACGACGTGGTGGGGGCCGGCGCCCGGGGGGACGCGGAGTTCGGCGAAGTGGAGGTCGGAGGGGCCGTAGGCGGCGCGGGCGGTGGGGGGCGGGGTTTCGAGGGAGAGGAGGGAGAGCGGACTGAACTGGGCGGCGAGGGGGAGGGCGAGGAGGATTAGCGGCAGTTTCATCGGGGGATGGGGACATGATAGAACACGGGGATGGCAATCGACAGGCGCGGGTTTCTGCAGACGGCGACGGCGGCGAGCGTGGCGGGGGCGGCGGCGGAGCGGCCGAACATTCTGTACATCATGACCGATCAGCAGCACGCGGGGATGATGAGCTGCACGGGGAACCGGTGGTTGAAGACGCCGCATATCGACGCGCTGGCGGCGAGCGGGGTGCGGTGCGAACTGGCGTATTCGGGGAATCCGGTGTGCGTGCCGGCGCGGACTTCGATGATGACGGGGCGGTATCCGAGCCATTTCGGTTTCGGGGGGAACAATGCGCCGCGGCTGCCGGATTCGGTGTTGCCGGGGGCGCTGGGGAATGTCTTCCGGGCGGCGGGTTACCGGACGGCGTTCGGGGGGAAGACGCATTGGCCGAAGCCGATGACGGCGGAATCGATCGGGTTCGAGTACATTACGCGGGATGAGCGGGAGGGGCTGGCGACGGCGTGCGTGGAGTTTTTGAAGAGCCCGCAGGAGCGGCCGTTTCTGCTGGTGGCGTCGTTTATCAACCCGCATGACATCTGCTATATGGCGATTGACGCGCATTCGAAGGGCGAGGGGTTGCCGACGGCGCTGCCGCAATCGGTGGTGGAGCGGGAGTATCTGGGGCGGGCGGCGCGGATGCCGGCGGGGGTGACGCGGGAGGAGTTTTACGGGCGGCATTGTCCGCCGATGCCGGCGAATGCGGGGGCGACGGCGGGGGAGCCGGCGGCGTTTTCGCGGCTGACGGGTTTCCGGCGGTATGTGCGGGCGCATTGGGGGGAGGAGGATTGGCGGCTGCACCGGTGGGCGTATTGCCGGCTGACGGAGGGGGTGGATGAACAGATCGGGCGGGTGCTGGGGGCGCTGCGGGAGGCGGGGTTGGAGCGGAAGACGGTGGTGGTGTTTGCGAGCGACCACGGGGATATGGACGGGGCGCACGGGTTTGAGCACAAGAGTTTGCCGTATGAGGAGTCGGCGCGGGTGCCGTTTGTGGTTTCGGGGGGGGGGGGGGTGGCGGCGGGGCGGGTGGACCGGAAGCATCTGGTGGGGTCGACGATTGATTTGTTTCCGACGCTGTGCGATTTTGCGGGGATTGCGCCGCCGGCGGGGTTGCCGGGGCGGAGTGTGCGGGGGGTGGCGGAGAGGGGGTCGGAGAAGGGGTGGCGGAAGGGGTTGGTGATGGAGAGCGCGGATTGGCGGGCGATTCGGACGGCGCGGTATAAGTATGTGGTTTGGGCGGGGGAGGGGCGTCGGGAGATGCTGCTGGATCTGGAGCGGGACCGGGGGGAGATGCGGAATTTGGCGGGGGAGGCGGGGATGGAAGGGGTGTTGGCGGAGCACCGTCGGATGCTGCGGGAGGAGGTGGCGCGGGTTGGGGATGCGTTTGGGGTGAAGTTGATGGAGGGGATTTCCTAGGGGCGGAACATTAACGGTGCCAGGTACTGTGGAAAAGCTGTGGAAATGTGTGGAAAAGTTGGGCGGGGTGTAAGACGGGGCGCGTTGGGGGCGCGCGGGTTGCGGGCGGGGCGTCTTACAGACGGTGGAAATCGGAAAAATCCGGTATCACGGCACTGTGGAAAAGAGGAGGCCGGGTTGGGGGACGGGGACGTCGGAACGGAGCTCCTTTAAACGACGCGTGTGCATGTCGCCGAGCCAGGGCCAGCGATAGGGCTTCGCCAGGTCGATCGTCGCCGTGGCGGCCGCGCCCTGGGCGGTCGCCTGCGCGATGCGCTCGCCGTGCGGGTCCATAATGTACGTCGGGTGACTGTAGCCGCTGGTTACCAGGAAGACCCCGTTTTCGATGGCGCGGGCCTTGGCAAGGGTCTCGTCGCCACCCCAGATGGGCATCAGAATCATCTCGGCCCCCTGGTTAGCTAACGCGCGGGCCGGCTCGGCGAAGAACACGTCATAGCAGATCATCAGACCGACCTTGCCGAAGTCCGTCTCAAAGACCGGGTAGTGGACGCCGGGGGTGAGGCCGCGCTCAACTTCCTCGCGCGGGAGATACACCTTACGGTACTTGCCGGCTACCTTACCCTGACGGTCGATGAGGACCGCGGTGTTGTAGACCGCCGGGCCTTCGCGCTCGTAGATGCCGGCGACGATATAGGCGTTGCGGGCCTTGGCGACCTCACCGAGCGTCTTCGTCGTCGGGCCGGGGATGGGTTCGGCAACCTCCGTATTTGTCTGCGCTGTGCCGACGACCGTCGTGCCTTCGGGCAACAGGATCACGTCGGCGCCGGCAGGAACCGATTTGGAAATGGCGTCGACAAACTTGGAGACGCTGTCGGCAGGGCCGGCGGTCTTGCGGGGATAGAGATTGATGGATGAAACCACTACCTTGCGAGGGGCGGGCGCGGGGACACGCTCGAGGACCACGTTCTTCCACCAGACGGTTCCGAGCGGGGCGTTGGCGAGGTAGAGCTCGATGAAGACCGAAGCCACCTTTTCGGGGGCCTGGGCGAGGCCGGAGAGATTGGACCAGGAGCCGGCGCGGCGGGTCCAGGGGAGGTAATCGGGCTCGCCGACGCGCTTGCCGTCGGCGGCCTGCCAGTCGAGGCGGGCGACGACCTGCCAGTTCTCGGCGGGGACGGCTTCGGCGCGGTAGGAGGCCTGGAAGCGGAACCATTCGCCGGGCTTGACGCCGGTGACCTGTTTGCGCCAGCCGCCGTAAGCGGCCGCGTTCGAGGCGCCATTGATGACCAGGGCGCCAGCATCGACGAAGGCGCGGGGCATGGTTTCGGGGCGATGGGACCAGGTGGACCAGCCGAAGGGGTGGGGGCGGAAGGACTCCTCGCTCAGGAGGACTTGCGCGGGGAGGGGGAGGAGGGAGAAGGCGAGAGCGAGAAGAGCGGGGCGCATCTCAACAACGTATCAAAAAACAGAGGGCGCGCCGGGTGGGCGCGCCCTCTGTTTTCCTGCTTGCGGGGGGAAAAGCTAGACCTTTTCGGGCACCACGTAGGGTTTGCGGTAGGCCCGGGTGAGCATGGCGTTGGCCTCGGCATCGCCCTTGACCGTCCAGGTCTTTTCGTCCCAGTTGAGGGTGCGGCCGAGACGGAAGGAGATGTTGGCGAGGTGGACGAGGACGCAGGAGAGGGCGCCTTCTTCGATTTCGGCGTTGAGGTCGCCGACCTTGCGGGAGCGGACGCCGGTGATGAAGTTTTCGAAGTGGGCGTCGCGGTCCGTGCGGGCGGGACCGGGCTTCCCTTCCTTGCCCATGTAGGTGTAGTACTTGTTGTAACCGTCGATGACGAGGTAGCCTTCGGAACCGTAGAAGGTATTGCCGATGGTGTTGCCCGCGCGCTCGCCGCCGATGCCGGCTTCGTGGTTGGAGTACCAGTGGCGGACCTCGAAGGTCATCATCTTCTTCTTGCCGCCGACGTTGAATTCGAACGAGCAGGTCTGGGTGTTCGGGGTTTCCTGGTCGTCATCGAACATGAACTTGCCGCCGATGGAGCTGACCTTGGTGGGGTGGGTGACGCCGAGGCCCCAGCGGGCGATGTCGACTTCGTGGATGCCCTGGTTGCCGAGGTCGCCGTTGCCGGTGTCCCAGAACCAGTGCCAGTTGTAGTGGAAGCGGTTCTTGGTGAAGGGGCGGAGGGGGGCCGGGCCGGTCCACATGTCGTAGTCGACGCCGGGGGGCACGGGCTCGACGGGGGTCTTGCCGATGGTGTTGCGGAACTTGTAGCAGAGGCCGCGGGCCATGTAGAGGTCGCCGAGTTCGCCGGAGCGCATCTTCTGGACGGCTTCCTGCAGGGCCGGGGAGGAACGGGACTGGGAGCCCATCTGGACGAGCCGGTTGTACTTGCGGGCGGCGGCGATGATCTGTTTGGACTCGAAGACGTTATGGGAGCAGGGCTTTTCGACGTAGACGTCCTTGCCGGCCTGGCAGGCCCAGATGGTCTGGAGGGTGTGCCAGTGGTTGGGGGTGGCGATGGAGATGGCGTCGATGTTCTTGTCGTCGAGGACCTTGCGGATATCGCGGAAGGTGGGGACGGGGTTCTTGCCACGGCGCTGGAGCTGGCCGATGTAGCGCTCGGAGTGGGAGTCGTCGACGTCGACGAGGGCGGCGAGCTGGACATTCGGCAGGGACGTCCAGGCGCCCATGTGGGAAGCGCCGCGGCCGCCGCAACCGACAACGGCGACGCGCACGGTATCGTTGGGGCTGGCATTGGTCCGGACGGCTTGGGCGGCGGTGGCCGCGGCCGAACTCATCATGAAGTAACGCCGGTTCATAGATCTCCTTCTTGGGCAGGCCAGACGGGTGGCCGCTGGTGGAATTATATAATGGCGACGGGCCGCCAGGAGATGTTACGGAGGGCGGCGGTGGTGGCGTAGGAGGCGAAGCCGAGGGGTTTGGCGAGGTCGGTGTCGTCGAAGCGGAGTTCGAATTTGTGGGGCGGGACGGGGAGGTCGATGACGGTGCGGGCGTCGATGGAGGCGGTGAGGCGCTGGGGGGTGACGGCGAGGCGGAAGGAGTAGAAGCGGCCGTTGGCGAAGTCGAAGGGAGTGCTGGTTTCGTTTTCGCTGGCGTCGTAGCCGTCGAGGTTGGAGAGGCCGACGGTGGCGCCGTCCCAGCCGCCGTTGATCCAGGAGCAGTGGGAGTCGCCGATGGGGAAGATGAGGCCGGCGAAGAAGTCCTTGCCGTCGAGGCGGGCGGCTTCGAACTGGATTTCGTAGTTGGTTTTTGGGAAGGGCCGGGTGTATTTGACGCCGGTCATGCGGCCTTTGCCGAGGATGAGCTGGTTGTCGTTGATGGAGACGGAGCCGCGGCCGGGGAAGGGGGCCTCGGTCCAGCCGTCGAGGGACTTGCCGTCGAAGAGGGACTGCCACGGGGCGGGGGCGGCGGCGAGGAGCAGTGCGCGGCGGGAGAGGGGCGGCATTGG
>CAYMTH010000055.1:0-3719 GCA_964393235.1 uncultured Solibacteraceae bacterium
GGGATCGGTGAAGACGTAGGTGACGCCGGCCGGGTCTTCGAGGGTAGCCTGGAAGCGGGCGAACGGCATGACGACTTCCGGGGAGAGGGGAGCGGCGGCCGCGTCGAAAAGAGCGGCGAAGATTTCGCCTCGGCGGGCGTCGAGGATGGCGGCGCGCCGGGGGCCTTCGCCCAGCAGGGCCAGCGCCTGCAGGTTGCTGACGGCGGCGGCCGGTTTGCCGAGCGCGGCGGCGAGCCCCTTGGCGGCCGTGAGGCCGACGCGAACGCCGGTGAAGGAGCCGGGGCCGGCGGCGGCGGCGAACAGGTCGATGTCGTGGACGGTCTTGCCGTGGTTCGAGAGGAGGGCGGCGATGCGGTCAAAGAGAACGTGGCCGAAGCCGTCGGGGGAGTGGATCAACTGCTCTTCGAGGATGACGCCGTTTTCGGCGAGGGCGAGGGAGCCGAACTCGGCGGTAGTGTCAATGGCGAGGGTGAGCATTAGGGGACGAGGCGGAAGACGCGGTCGAGCGCGTAGGCCTTTCCATTGGCGTTGAGGGCGGTGACGCGGAGGATCATGACGCCGCCGGCGGACTTGGCGAGGACGGGGGGAATTTCGAGTTTGCCCTTGGCGCCGGTGGCGAGGACGCGGTAGCCCTGGCCGTTGGTGGTGACTTCGCCGGTGATGAGGTACGACATCGCCCGGGTGGCGCGGGTCTGGCGCTTGAGGGCGATTTCAAAGCTCGGCGGATTGGACACGCTGATGGTGTCGCCGGTGGGCTGGGCGAGGGTGAAGGGCACGGCCTTTTCGACGATTTCAACCTCCTGGACGGGCACCGGGCGGGCTTCGAACTTGTAGGAGCGGAGCATGCCCTCCTTTTTGCCGTCGCGGGAGAGGTGGAGGATCCAGTCGTGGTCGGAGGAGGGGGGCTCGGCGACGAACTTCTCGCCTTTCCACTCCTTGTCCTTGGGGCGGGTGGCTTCGCCGGTGGCGGGGTCAATCCAGTAGACGTCGTAGCCGTGTTTTTCGACGAGGACCTCGACGGGGCCGGCGGGCTTTTCGATGTAGACGATGTACTCGATGCCTTCGAGGGCGAGGGCGCGGCCGCCGTCGACGTCGAAGTAGGGTTCGAGGTCCCAGTAGCGGGTGGTGGCCATGAGGTTGGCCCAGACGGCGAGGGTTTTGCGGTCGGCGGGTTTGACGGTGAGGTAGTGGCCGCTCATGGCGGTGCGCCAGAGCTGCTGGCGGCCGGCGACGCCGACGTGGACGAAGGGTTTGGCGTAGATCTGGCGTTCGACGGCGGCGAGGTGGTCATCGGCGGAATCGTAGAGGATGTAGTCGAGCCAGCCGTCGGGGATGAGCGGGGCGGAGGTGCGGGCGGCGTGGGTGGACCGGGGGTGGGCCATGACGTCGTAGAGCTTGAGGGCGAGGCCGAGCTCTTTGCAGAACTGGCGGCCATTGGCGTAGGTCTCGAACTGTTCGACGAGCTGCCAGGTGATGTGGAAGGCGGCGTAGCGGGAGGCGACGTAGCGGGCGAAGCGGTCGCGGGCCTGGCGGTCGGGAAGGAGGTTGGCGAGCTGGTTGTTGGGCAGGCCGAGGATGAGGTCGGCGATGATGCCTTTAGCGTTCAGGGCGGCGACGCGCTGGTCGAGCTCGCGGAAGAAGGCGATGTTAGGGGTGCCGTTGGCGGTCCAGGCGGCGGTGGGGTTTTCCGAGAGCAGGTAGCCGCGGAGATGGTTGACCTTGTCGGCCGCGGCGGCGTCGAGGGCGGCGTCGAAGGCGGGGCGGGGCATGCCGGCGAAGTTGAGGAGCGTGTCGCCGGTCCAGAGGTGGGGTTTCTTGCTTTCTTCGTAGGCGAAGTGGCGGACGTTGCGGACGTGGATGAAGCCGGGATGGTCGGAGGGGGTGGCGTCGAACTTGCCCTCCTTGCCGTTGAAGCGGGGGAGGTTGGAGGTGATGCGGAAGTCCCAGGGGCCGGCCTCGGTGGGGGAGAAGCGGAGGACCATGCGGGTGCCGCCGTCGTGGAAGGCGTGGACCTGGAAGGTCTTGAAACGCGGCGAGCGGATTTCGGCGCGGATTTCGACCGAGGCGTAGGGGTTGGGGTGGGCCTTGGCCTCGTTGGCGTCGAGTTCAAAGACGATTTCGCAGGGCGAATACGAGAGCACGGGCTGACAAACCGTCTGCGCGGAGAGCCCGGCGGCGGCGAGACAGAGAGCTGCTAACCACTTCATACCCAATTCTCTAAACATACGACAATGCGATTATGCGCGTGTTAAACCTTTTGCTCGTTTTGACGTGTTGGGCGGTTCCGGCGGCGACGATTGCGGAAAAGACGGCCGGAATGCGGAAGATCGACGGGTTCATGCCTCTTTATTGGGACGAAAAGGGCGGGAATCTGTTTCTGGAAATCGGGCGGATGGGGGAGGAGTTTCTCTATTACACGTCGCTGGTGGCGGGGCTGGGATCGAACGACGTGGGGCTGGACCGGAACCAGGTGGGGGGCGAGCGGATTCTGCGGTTTGAGCGGGTGGGGCCGAAGGTGTTGTTGAAAGAGCGGAATTTGAAGTTCCGGGCGGTGTCGCGGGACGCGGCGGAACGGCGGGCGGTGGAGGAGGCGTTCGCGGAGGCGACGCAGTGGGGGTTCGCGGTGGCGGCCGAGGAGGGGGGACGGGTGCTGGTGGACCTGACGCCTTTCGTGCTGCGGGACGGGCACGGGGCGGGGAAGCGGTTGGCCGGGGCGCGGCAGGGGACGTACCGCGTGGACGCGGGCCGGTCGGCGGTGTACCTGGAACGCACGAAGGGGTTTCCGGATAACACGGAGATCGAGGTTTCACTGACCTTTGCCGGAGAGCCGTCGGGGCGGTATGTGCGGGAGGTGGCGGCGGACGCCGAGTCGATTACGCTGCGGGAGCATTACTCGTTCGTGCGGCTGCCGGATGCGGGGTATCAGCCGCGGGCGTTCGATCCGCGTTCGAGCTTCATTCCGATGGAGTACGCCGATTACGCGACACCGATCGGCGAGCCGATCGAGAAGCGGTTCGTGATCCGGCACCGGCTGAAGAAGAAGAATCCGGGGGCGGCGGTGAGCGAGGCGGTAAAGCCGATCGTGTACTACCTGGACCCGGGGACGCCGGAGCCGGTGCGGACGGCGCTGCTCGAGGGTGCGCGGTGGTGGGCGGCGGCATTCGAGGCGGCCGGGTTCAAAGACGCCTATCGCGTGGAGATGCTGCCGGAGGGGTCCGACCCGATGGACGTGCGATACAACATGATTCACTGGGTGCACCGGAAGACGCGGGGGTGGAGCTACGGGGCGGCGGTGACGGACCCGCGCACGGGGGAGATTTTGAAGGGGAACGTGACGTTGGGGTCGCTGCGGGTGCGGCAGGATTTCATGATCGCCGAGGGGCTGCTGGCGCCGTACGGGGACGGCGGCGTGAACCCGGCGATGCGGGAGATGGCGCTGGCGCGGCTGCGGCAGTTGAGCGCGCACGAGGTGGGGCACACGCTGGGGCTGACGCATAACTTCGCGTCGTCGGTGACGGCGCGGGCGTCGGTGATGGATTATCCGCATCCGCTGGCGAAGCTGGGGGCCGACGGGAAGGTGGACCTGCGGGATGCGTATGCGGTGGGGATCGGGGAGTGGGACAAGATCGCGATCCGGTGGGGGTACGGCGAGTTCGGGGCGGGCGTGGACGAGCGGGCGGAGCTGGATAAGTTGCTGCGGGAGGCGGGGTCGCGGGGGT
>CAYMTH010000055.1:3737-14282 GCA_964393235.1 uncultured Solibacteraceae bacterium
GCGACGACGAGGCGCGGGACCCGGCGGGGTCGAGCCCCGTGGCGCATTTGTGGGATAACGGGGCGAACGCGGTGGACGAACTCGAGCGGGTGATGGCGGTGCGGAAGACGGCGCTGGCGCGGTATTCGGAGGCGGCGATCCCGGTGGGGCAGCCGATGTCGAAGCTGGCCGATACGCTGGTGCCGGTGTTTTTGATGCACCGGTATCAGACGGAGGCGGCGGTGAAGGCGGTGGGCGGGCTGGATTACAACTACGCGCTGCGGGGTGACGGGCAGTTCGTGACGAAGATGGTGCCGGGGGCGGAGCAGCGGCGGGCGCTGGAGGCGGTGGTGAAGAAGCTGGACGTAGGGGCGCTGGAGGTGCCGGAGACGGTGCTAGCGGTGGTTCGGCCGCTGGCCTACGGGTACGACGAGACGCGGGAGCAGTTCAAGACCCGGACAGGGCGGACGTTCGACCCGGTGGCGGCGGCCGAAAGCGCGGCGCACCATACGCTGGGGCTATTGTTGAACGCGGGGCGGGCGGCGCGGATGGATCAGTTGTCGGCGCGGGACTCGGCGACGCCGTCGTTTGCGGTGCTGCTGCAGCGGTTGCTGGCGGTGACGTGGGGGGCGCCGGCGGCGGGCGGGATGAAGCGGGAGATTCAGAAGGCGGTGAATATGGCGACGCTGCACCATCTGATGGCGCTGGCGGCGGATGAAGGAGCCGCGGCCGGGGCGCGGAGCCAGGCCTGGGCGTCGCTGGTTTCGTTGAAGCGGGATCTTGCGGCGTCGCGGGCGCCGTTGGCGGTGTTTGCCGTGGCGCAGATTGAGCGGTTTGAGCGCGATCCGAAGGTGGTGCCGGTGCCGAAGCCGGTGGAGCCGCCGCCGGGGCAACCAATCGGTTGCGCGATGCCGTAGTCCCGGCGGCGGAGGTTGGTTCAGGCGGCCAGCTTTTCGGCCAGTTCGGCGAGGGAATGGGCGTGGTCGCGCACCATTTTCTCGCCCTGGAGACGGAGACCGCGGATGTGGTGCGGGGCCGTCTCATCCATCTGCTCGCTGCCGCGCTGGAGCGTCGTCTGGAACCGGTAGTAGCTGCCGGCGGGCAGGAGTTTGTCGAGCTGGTAGTCGACAGTTTCCGACACCGAGTCGAGGACGATATCCAGGACCGGTTTGGCCCAGCGGGCGACGCCCCAGTTGCGGGCCTCGTCGTAATGGATGCGGCGCGTGAGCGCGCCGGTGCCGAGCGAACAGACGAGGTAATCGCCGGCGTCCGGGAACTGGCTGCGGGCTTCGACGAGCGCGCAGGTGGCGGGGTTGTTGGCAAAGACGCCGCCGTCGATAAGGGCCCAGTAGTCGCCGGGATTTTGGGCGTCGATACGGGCCGGTTCGAAGTAGGTGGGCGCGGCGGAGGTGGCGCGGGCGACCTGCCACATGGGGAAGTCGTAGGCCGGGTTCCGCCGGGCGGTTTCACTTTTGAAAAAGAACGGCACGCGGCGTTCGATTTCGTAGCTGGGCACGACGACGCTCGTGAGGGCGTCGGAGAGCCGGGACTGGTCGAAATACCGGCGCAGGACGTCCTCGACGCCGCCGGACGGGTACTTCTGGTCGCCGATGGCTCCGATGGAGCGGAGGCGGTGCCAGAAGGTCCGGGCGAAGATGCGTTTGCCTTCGCGCTCGTAGAGCGCGGCCATCTGTTCGGCCGTGAAGGCGGGTTTGCCGTTGGGGCCGGGCCGCGTCAGGCCGAGGGCGAGGATGCCCCCGGTGGAGGTACCGGCGATGAGATCGAAGAGTTGCGACACGGGTTGACCGGTCTTGCGCTCGAGCCACGCGAGCAGCATGGCGGGGAGAATCCCACGGATTCCGCCGCCGTCGATGGACAGAATGCGAACAGTTTTTGCCACTGGAAATAAAAAAGGCACCCGCCGGGGCGGGTGCCTTTAGTCCTCTACTTTCATTCTACCGGGGGCGATGCAAGCAAATTCTCGCTTGTTTTCTGTAACCTGTTGAAAAGACGGGCTCAGGAAAATTTGCGAGAGCTGTCACCGGGTTGGGCGGGGGAGGAAGTTTTCAAGCGACCGGATCTCGCTATTGCGATTGCCTTGCCGGTGGGATCGCTCGGGCCCGGCGAGGGGTTTTGTCTCGCCGAGGATGTTTGGCGAGGCGCGACTCGCGGCGGATGTCGCGGTGGAGGAGCCAGTCGGTGAAGGCGGTGAGCAGGAGCGAGGGGAGGAAAACCGCGCCAAGAAACAGCAGATTCTGGCGGTCTGGGAGGGGCCCGCCGCTTGAGTTTTCCTAAGTGTATCAGCGGCGGGGGCCGGCGGTTGTCAGGAAAACGTCAAGAAGCGCGGGTTAGGGGGTGCGGTGTCAGGAGTCGGTGAGGATTCAGGCGTCGAGGCGGTAGCCGAAGCCGCGGACGGAGGTGATGTGGTCGGGGCCGATTTTGCGGCGGAGGTTGACCATGTGGGTGTCGACGGCGCGGTCGGTGATGTAGGTGGCCTGGCCCCAGGCGAGGTCGATGAGCTGGTTGCGGGAGAGGACGTTGCCGCGGTTTTTGGCCAGAGCGAGGAGGAGGCGGAACTCGAGCGGGGTGAGGTCGACGGGCCAGCCGGCGCGGCGGACTTCGGCGGCGGCTTCGTTGATGACGATGTCGGCGAAGGCGATGGCGGGGAGGGCGGCGGGGGATGAGTCGCGGAGGCGGGCCTTGATGCGGGCGCGGAGTTCGCGGGGGGAGAAGGGTTTGGTGATGTAGTCGTTGGCGCCGAGTTCGAAACCGAGCACCATGGCCGACTCATGGGAGCGGGCGGTGAGGAACAGGATGGGGGTGCGAACGCCGGCGCGGCGGATTTCGCGGCAGACCTCGAAGCCGTCCTTGCCGGGGAGCATGACGTCGAGGAGGATCAGGTGAAAGGAGGGATCCATGCCGCGGCGGACGGCGGAGGGGCCGTCGTCGACGGTTTCGACGGAGTAGCCTTCGAGGAGAAGGTCATCGGCGAGGGGGATGGCGATTTCGGGTTCGTCTTCGACGATCAGGATTCGTTGCATGGGTTGGGCTCCGTTGGCAGGGAGAGGGTGAAGGCGCTACCAGCGCCGACCTCACTTTGGATAGCGAGATTTCCCCCATGAAGGGTGACAATTTCTTCGACAATGGCGAGGCCGATGCCGGTGCCGCGGATGCCGGCCCGGCGGGCGGCTGCATTGTCGAGGCGTTCGCGGAGGCGGTCGCGTTCGACGGCGCGTTCCTGTTCGTTGAGCCGGACGGCGGCGAGGCCGAGCAGCGCCACGACGAGCGCGGCGGCGACCAGGAAAGCGGCGGGCCAATGGGGCTTCTTCCGCATCGTCCTCATTGTGCAGCGGCGAGGTAACGAGTGTATCAGCGGATTGTCACCGCTGTGTCACGCGGGCTACCAGGATTCGGAGAGGCGCTGGGCGCCGCAGAGCTTTTCGAGGACCGCCTTGGCTTCCTTGAGGTGGGGGTACTGCTTTTCGGCGTCGCGGAATTCCTTGGGGTGGAAGCGGCGGCGGGCGCCTTTGGTCTCGATGGGGAAGCGGAGGTGGAGCATCTCGTGGAACATGACGTACTCGACGGCGAGGGGCGGGGCGTTGGGCTTGTCGAGGAGTTTGGAGATGATGATGGCGTTGTGGGAGGGGTCGAAGTGGCCGAGGATGGTCTTCGACGGGCGGCGGCTCCAGCCGAGGGCGGGTTGGGCGAGGAGGCCGTTGAAGTACTCGGCGTTGAGGCGCTGGAAGAGCTCTTCGAGGTTGTAGCGCTCGCCCTGGGGGCCGGAGATGTGTTTGCGCCCGCGGGTCTGGCGGAGGAGGTGGAGGTGGCGGCGGACGTCCTGGCGGTTCAGGTAGAGGTTGTAGCGGTGGCGGTGGGCCTGGGGGACGGGTTTGCGGAAGAGCTTGGAGATGAGGATGTAGGCGAGGGCTTCGAGGATAGGGGCGGGGGCGCCCTCGAGGATATCGGAGACGCGGATTTCGAGGCGGCCGGCTTCGAGGCGGATGAAGGAGTTGGCGTTGGCGAAGCGGCAGAACTCGACGTGGAAGTCCGGGAAGGGGGTGCGGGGGCGGAGTTCGCGGAAGACGCGGCGGCAGATTTCGACGGGGGATTCGAAGAGAACGGCGGGCGGGAGCGCCGGGGGCGGCGGGTCGTCGTCGTCAAAACCGGGGAGCCGGGGCTGGCCTCTCTCGACTTGCATGGTTGCGAACGCTACCATAATAGCTTGCGGCATCAATCTCGTTCCTTGTTGCGACGGGGGTCTTTTTGGAAATAGCTGGGAAATTGAATCATCCCTACCGGGCGAAAATTACGGCCATCGGCGGCTACGTGCCGCCGGGTGTGCTGACGAACCACGATCTGGAGAAGATCGTGGAGACCAACGACGAGTGGATCACGGAACGGACCGGGATTCGCGAGCGGCACATTCTCGACAAGGGCCTGGCGACGAGCGACATGGCCGTCGAGGCCGCGCGGGTGGTGCTGGCGAGCCGGGGGATCGACCCGAAGGACCTGCACGCGATTATCGTGTGCACGGTGACGCCGGATATGTTCTTCCCGGCGACGGCGTGCCTGGTGCAGGACAAGATCGGGGCGTCGGGGGCGTGGGGGTATGACCTGATCGCGGCGTGCTCGGGTTTCGTTTACGGGCTGACGACGGCGGCGCACCTGGTTTCGATCGGGCCGCCGAAGAAGGTGCTGGTGATCGGGGCCGACACGATGTCGCGGATTCTGGACTACACCGACCGGGCGACGTGCATTCTGTTCGGCGACGGGGCGGGGGCGTTTCTGGTGGAGACGGCCGAACCGGGCGAGGAAGGGTTCCTGGACTACGTGAACGAGGTGGACGGCTCCGGCGGGCAGTTCCTGAAGATGCCGGCGGGAGGCAGCAAGCTGCCGGCGTCGCACGATACGGTGGACGCGCGGCAGCACTTCGTGCACCAGGAAGGGCAGCAGGTGTTCAAGTACGCGGTGCGGAAGATGGCCGAGATGTCGTCGACTCTGCTGCAGCGCAACGGGCTGAAGGGCGAGGACGTGAAGCTGCTGATCCCGCACCAGGCCAACCGGCGGATCATCGAAGCCACGGCGAAGGCGCTCGACATGCCGCTCGACCGGGTGATCATCAACATCGACCGGTTCGGCAACACGACGGCGGCGACGATTCCGCTGGCGACGCGGGACGCGGTGGCCTCCGGGCGGCTGCAGAAGGGCGACCTGGTGCTGTTCGCGGCGGTGGGCGCGGGCTACACGGCGGGCGCGAATTTGTGGCGCTGGCAGTGTTAGTGTAGCCTCCTAAGTATGGGAGTCATTACGAACGGGCCTTTGGATTCGCTGGACCAGTGGGATGACCACGTCCGCGGGCGTTACCGCGCCGACCGCAAAAAGGAAGAGTTTCGGGTTTACGACGAGACGACGCCGCAGGTCGTGCGTGACTTCTATAAACAGAATCACGAGCTGCAGACGCTCGACTTCGTGCGGGCCAAGCGGGCCGAGTACGAACCCCTCCAGAAGGGCAAGATGGGCATCTGGGAGGCGATGGAGCGGCTGAACACGCTGGTGGACGACTCCGACCCCGACACGGACCTTTCCCAGATCGACCACAACCTGCAGACGGCCGAGGCGATGCGGGCCGACGGGCATCCGCGGTGGTTCGTCCTGACCGGCTTCATCCACGACCTCGGCAAGGTGTTGACCATGTGGGGCGAACCGCAGTGGGCGGTGGTCGGCGACACGTTCCCGGTGGGGTGCCGGTGGTCGGAAAAGATCGTTTACCCGGAGTTTTTCGCCGGGAATCCGGACTCTCGGAATCCGGAGCTGATGTCGCGTTACGGGATCTACGACGAACAGATCGGGCTCGATAAGGTTCAGATGAGCTGGGGGCACGACGAGTACCTCTACCACGTCACGAAGAACTACCTGCCGGAGCCCGCGCAGTATATGATCCGGTACCACTCGTGGTATTCGGCGCACCGGGAGATGGACTACCAGTATCTGATGTCGGACCACGACATGGAGATGATGGACTGGGTGCGGAAGTTCAACCCTTACGATCTGTACTCGAAGTCGGCGACGAAGCCGGATTTCAACGAGTTGCGGCCGTACTACGAGGATCTGGTGGCGGAGTTTTTCCCCGCCAAGATCAAGTGGTAGGGTACTAAGGGTTTTCAGTAAGGGTTCTAGGTTGAATCTTGCGTTGAGTCAAATTGTCTCGTCGGTGAACATAGAAGTAACCGAAGTTCGCCCAAGAAAGAGACGACTATGATGAGGCTAAACTCCAAGATTCGCTGGACGGAACTGAAAAAGCGGGCGGCCGCGATGTCGGTGTGGATGCACGCGCGGATCGTAACCCATCAGGGAGGGCAGGACCTCATCGAGTACGCGTTGATGGCGGCGACGATCGCGGTGGCGACGGCGGCGATTTTCCCCCAGACGATTGCGCCGAACATCTGCGCGATCTTCTCGAAGGTGAACTCTTCGCTGGGCGCTTCCAACCAGTAGCAGAACGCAAAAAGCAAACGGCGCGCGATCCGGTCCGGATGGCGCGCCGTTCGTTTTTTTTGGGGGCGGTTAGTCGAGGTACTTCTTCAGGTCGGGCTCGAGCTGGGCCTTGATCTCGGGCGTGTCGACGTTGGCCTTGGTGACGAGGCGGGGCGGCATGGGGCGGTTCTTTTCGACCGGCTTGCCGTCGAGCTTGTTGATGGCGGCCATGACGGATTCGTAGCCCATGTTGAAGGGGTCCTGGACGACGAGGGAGTCGATGAGGCCGGCGCGGAGGTCGTTGAGGAGGGTGGGGCTCCAGTCGAAGCCGACCATCTTCACTTTGTCCGAGTTGCGGCCCTTAAGGGCCTGGGCGGCTCCGACGGCGCTCGATTCGTTGGAGGCGAACAGGCCGGTGGCGTCGGGGAAGGCGGTGAGCATGTTCTCGGCGACCTGGAGCGACTTGGCGAAGTCGGCCATGCCGTAGCGTTTGTCGACGATCTGGATCTCGGGGAACTTCTTGATGGCGTCTTCGAAGCCCTGTTCGCGGGCCATGGTGGAAGCGCCGCCGGGCTGGACGGCGACCATGACGACCTTGCCCTTGCCACCGAGGATCTCGCCCATGCGCGCGGCGGCCATCTGGCCGGCGGCGTAGTTGTCGGTGGCGACCATGGAGATGTAGGAGTCGGTGTCGATGCCGGAGTCGAAGATGACGACCGGGATGTTCTGTTTGGCGGCGCGTTCGACAACCGAGACCATCACCTTCTTATCGATGGGGGCGAGAGCGATCGCGTCGACGCGCTGGTTGATCATGGCGTCGACGATCTGGATCTGGCCGTTGTAGTCGGTTTCGGTGGCCGGGCCGTTCCAGACGATCTCGACGTTGTGTTCGCGGGCGGCCTTGACGGCGCCGGCGTGGACGGACTGCCAGAAGAGGTGGGCGCGTCCCTTGGGGACGACGGCGACGCGGCGTTTGTCGTTCTTGGCGCAGCCGGAAATGGAAAGCGCGGCGACCCCGAGGGCGCCGCGCAGGAAGGTTTTGCGTTCCATTACTGTGGAAATTCCTTCGGTTCGGTGATGTGTTGCCAACCGGTCCCGCTGAGGGCCTTCATGAACGCTACCAGATCGGCCTTGTCCTGCGCCGTGAGGTTGAGCTTCTTCATGCGCTCGTCGAGATTCTTGTTGGGGATGCCGCCTTTGTCGTAGTAGTCGACGACCTCTTCGAGGGTCTTGAGGCTGCCGTCGTGCATGTAGGGGGCGGTGTTGGCGATCTCGCGGAGGGTCGGCGTCTTGAAGGCGCCGAAGTCGGCGGGATTCTTGGTGACGGCGAAGCGGCCGGGCTCGGGCTGGGGCTTGTCCTGGCCGACGCCGAGGTTGTGGAAGGAGTTCAGCGTGAAGCTGGCGCCTTCGTGGCACTGGTCGCACTTGGCCTTGTTGAAGAAGACGATCATCCCGCGCACCTGGGTGGCGGTCATGGCCGCTTTGTTGCCGGCGACGTACTTGTCGTAGGGCGAGTTGCCGCTGAGGACGGTGCGTTCGAAGGTGGCGATGGCCTTGGCGACGTGGTCGATGGTGAACTCTTCGGTGCCGAAGACGGCCTTGAACTGCTGGCGGTAGCCGGCGATCTTGCGGAGGTTGGCGACGACTCCGTCGTGGGTGTGGCCCATTTCGATGGGGTTGGCGATGGGGCCGACGGCCTGGGCTTCGAGCGAGGAGGCGCGGCCGTCCCAGAACTGGATGGCGCCGTAGGCGCGGTTGATGACGGTGGGGGCGCTGACGCCGCCCTTCTGGCCGCGAATGCCGGTGGAGACGGGCGCGTTATCGGTGAAGCCCATCTTGGGGTGGTGGCAGGTGGCGCAGCTCACCGTGTTGTCGGCCGACAGGCGCTTGTCGAAATAGAGCAGGCGGCCGAGCTCGGCTTTGGCGGGCGTGTAGGGGTTGTCCTTGGGGAACATCACCGGGGGCAGGCCGCGCGGGACGGAGAAGGCGGCCGGCTTCGGCTGCGCCTGGAGGAATACAAACGGAACGGCGGCAATCGCCGCCGCTCCGAGCAAGAAAGTCTTGCGCATAGTTACCTTTCCGGACGCCTACTTCTTGGCGTAGCCCTGCACGTAGATGGCCTGGTAGCCGCGGTGGCTGGCCAGCGTGCCGGTCACTTCCATGACGTGGGCGGTGTGTTCGGCGGCGGCTTTGCGGAATTCGCTGGTGGCGCCGTCGCGGCGGGGGTCATGCTCTTCTTCCATCAGCATGTAGAGCGTGCCGTCGGCGGTGACGAGGCCCACGGGCTGGCCGTTGTTGATGCACTTCTGGCCGCAGGCGCGGTGCTTTTCGCCGTGCTTGCCGAGCTGGAGGTAGCAGGAGAACTCGACGATTTCACCGACAACGGTGGTCACCTTGCCGGCACGGGGCTTCTGGTTGACGCCGGCGGCGACGGTGGTCTGCGACCACACTTCGTCCTTGGTGCCCATGGTGCCCATCGGCTTCTTGTAGGTCGGGTCGCCGACCGGGGTCATCTCCGGCTGCAGCGGGCCGGCGGGGGCGGCCTTCTTCTTGGCGGCCTCCTGGGCGAAGGCCATCGAAAGGGACGCGACTGCGACGAGCGCAATGGTTTTGAGTGTCATGGTTTTTTTCCTGAGGGGATTGTTTTAGCCGCGGACGCTGGCCGCGGGGATTTTCTTGAGAAGGTCTTCCATTTCGGCACGGCTTTCGCTGCCGATGGTGAAACAGTCCAACACATCCTGGGCGAGGGCGAACTGCAGCGCTTCGTCGACATGGTTACGAAGCTTGCCCGCGCCGAGAATCTTCATACCGATGACGCCTTTGCCGGCGGCCTTCATCTGTTTGAGCACGCTGATGACGGTGTTCGGGTCCGCGTCCATGGCGTGCTGGGCCGGGTTGAGGCGGGCGAGGTCGACTTCCACCCACGGCTCGGCCGCGGCGGTGCGCAGGGCTTCGATGGTGTGGCAGCTGACGCCCTTGGTGCGGATGATGCCCTTGGCCTGCGCCTCGTCGATCGCGTCCATGGCGCCGCGCTTTTTGACGTTCCAGTCCTTGTCGAGCATGCAGTGGAGCAGCAGGATGTCGATGTAGTCGGTCTTCAGCTCACGGCGGAAGCGGTCGATGTCGGCGCGCATCTCGGCGGCGGTATTGGCGCGGGACTTCGACAGCAGCACCACCTTGTCGCGGGGAATCGTGGTGAGCGCGCGGGCCACGTGGGGGTGGGTGCCGTACTGGTCGGCGGCGTCGAAGAAATTGACGCCCTGGTCGAAACCGGCGCGGAACAGGTTGGCGAGGCCCTCGACGCCGAGCTTCTTCGTCTGGTTGGAGCTGCCGCCCACGCCGTTGGTGCCGGAGCCCTGCGCCAGGCGGCTGAGCACGATCTTGCGCGGCCCCAGCGTCACGCGGTCGATGGCCGTTTTCGGCTTGTCGGCGGCGAAAAGATGATAGGGAAACTGGCTGAAGCTGATGGCGGTGCCAGCGGCGGTCCGGAAAAAGCGGCGACGTTGCATTTTTGGTCCGTTCACTTGGTACGATATCACGGCACGGTCACTGATTAGATGCAGATTCTCATTCTAACGATTGTCCTTTCCGCGATTTTAGGCGCGCAGGAGCGCTGGCAGGCGCGGTCGATGGTGATCACCCCGCGCGGCATCGCGGCGACCAGCCAGACGCTGGCCTCGCAGGCGGCGGCGCAGGTGCTGGGGCGCGGCGGATCGGCGGTCGACGCGGCCATCGCGGCCAACGCGGTACTGGGAGTCGTGGAGCCGATGATGTGCGGGCTGGGCGGCGACCTGTTCGTCATCCATTCCGACGGCAAGACCGGCGCCCTGACGGGCCTGAACGCCTCCGGGTGGTCCGGCAAGGGGCAGACGCTGGCGGCGTATAAGGATAAGGGCCTCTACGGCGTGCCCTCGACCGGGATCCATACCGTCACCGTGCCCGGCGCCGTCGACGGCTGGTGGCAACTGCACCGCAAGTACGGCAATCTGCCGTGGGCCGACCTGTTCCAGCCGGCGATCTATTACGCCCGGAACGGATTCCCGGTAACCGAGATTATTCAGGAGGACTGGGCGTCCGGTGAGGCCAAGCTGC
>CAYMTH010000056.1:0-12108 GCA_964393235.1 uncultured Solibacteraceae bacterium
CCGGCGTCGTCACGATCGCCTTCGCCATCGCAATCGCTTCCATAATTTTGATATTGGTCCCCGCGCTCGCCACCAGCGGCGCTATCAACACCGCCGCCCGCTCGTACGCCCCCCGCACGTCCCGCACGAACCCGTCGAGCTCGATCCCGTCTTCGGTCAAATCCACCTGCACCCGGTCTGCGTACCGTTCCAGATAAAACTCATGCCGCTGTCCCGCGATCACGTGCAGCACCGCCTTCCCCCGCAGCGCCGGCCACGCCTCCCGCAAAAACCACTCGAGCGCCATCACATTCGGCAGGTGCGCAAACGACCCGATAAACAACACACGGTTCCCCTCCGGCGCCGTCGTCTGCGGCACGAACCGCGCCAGATCGACGCCGTTGAAAATCGCCACCGCGTTCTCCCGCCCCACCGTCCGCCGGTCTTTCTCCGACATCGTCACCACCGCGTCCACCCGCTCCCACGCGTCCCGCTCGAACCGCTCCCACTTCCCGTACTGCTCCCGCGTGTCGTAATCCTCCCGGTCCGCCAGCAGCTGCCCGTACAGATCGAGCGTAATGTCGTGCTCCACCAGCACCGTCTTCGCCGGCCGGCACGCCTCGGCATACAACCCCATCTGCGTAAACTCGAGCTGCACGATCGCCGGCCGCCCTTTCTTCAAAACAGCCCCCAGCGCCGCCCGGAACTCCGGCCGGTCGTGCTCCTCGACGACGTCCGGCCGCTCGCTCGACGGCAGCAGATGCGACCCCTCCCGCCGCACCAGCACCACCTCGCAACACAGCTCGAGCAGCTCCCGCGCCGGCGCCGCCAGCTCGTCGACAAACACCAGCAGCACCTGGTCGAACTCCCGCGCCGCCTCCCGCATCAGGTTGTACATCCGCACCGCCCCGCCGTGCGACAGCGGGAACGGCAGATACGGCGCCGCCACCAGCACCCGCGTCCGCCCCGACGCCGCCCGCAGCCCCGGAAACACCGCCACCGCGCCCCCGCACAGCGCCAGCGGGGCGTCGTCGCCGGCCGCCGCCCGCGGCTGCCGCCACGGTTCCTTCCACGCCCCGAACAGCGCCCGCTCCGCCGCCGGGTCCGGTTCCTGGCGCGCCGCCAGCAGGTTCAGCCGGTCGATCGCCTCCCGCCACAGCGCCGCCGACCCGCTACCGGCCGCGAACTGCACATAGTTCCGTTCCAACGCGTTCTGTAAGTCCTGCGCGCTGAAGTACTTAGTCGTCGTCGAGCGGTGCTTGTGCTCCAGTTGCGCCCCGGCCGCGAACACCGTCGGCCAACCCCGCCGCCACGCCCGCCAGCCGATATCGAGGTCTTCCACATACGCCGGCGTATACTGCTCCCCGATCCCCCCGAGCGCCCGTAACTTCCCTGTTTCGTATAACGTACAGCCGCCCGACCCGTACAGCACCCACGTCCCGTCCTCCCCCTCGAGCGGCATCTCGCACCAGAGCGGGAATTGCCCCGTCCGGTTGCGGTGATACATCGCCTTTCCCGTCTCTTCCCGCCGCACCCCATCTGGGAAAAAGATCTGCGCCGTCGCCCCGAACAGCTCCGGAACCGTCAAAAAAGGGGCGCAAATCGCATCAAAAAACCCCTCTTTTAGCACCATATCGTTGTTCAAAAGGCACGTTTTTGCGTACCTTGCGCGCCGGATCCCCCGGTTGACCGCCGCCGCAAACGATAAAGGACTCTCGCTAAGGTCGATTTCGACCTGCGGCCACGTCTCCCGGAGCCACGCCGCGGTCCCGTCACCGGACCCGTTATCGACCACGATCACCTGTTCCGGCCACTGGCCCCGCATCGATTCGAACAGCCGCTCGAGCAGCTCCCGCCCGTTCCGCGACGGCACCACGACGCTGATCCCTTCCGGCAGCCCCGTCTCGACCGGGCCCAACGGCGCCGGCGCTCGCCCCGCCGCCAGCCGGCCGCTCAGCCGCGCCGCCGCGTACGCGATCGGGCGCAGGAACGCCCTCGGGTGCGCCAGGCGCCAGAAGAAGGTGTAAATCGTGCCCCCGGGGCGGGTTTCCCAGCGCGCGAAGTTCCGCGCGCGCCAGTAGAAGTGCCGCGCGATCACGGGCAGGCTGCGCGGACGCAGCATGAAGTGATCCAGGTTCTCGTTAAAGACCACGAGCCGCAGCGGCCACCGGCGCGCGGCCGCCCAGCGCATCTTCCAGTACGGCATCCGCGGCTGGGAAATGACGCCCGCGAGCACCACCTCGCGCCCCGCCACGGCCGCCTCCAGCCGCGCGGCGTTGTCGGCGAAGTCCTTGGCCGGGTACCAGCGGATCCACTTCAGCCCGTCCACCGGGGGCGCGAACTCGCTCACCACCCAGAGCGGCAGGTCCGGGTAGATGCCGGACATCTTCTCGATCAGGGTCGGGATCAGGTCGTCGGACCCCGAGGCAAACGCGAGTTTGATCCGCTCGCCCACGGTCGTCAGATCAGCTCAGCCAGGGTTCCGGCGAAACGGCCCTGCTTCCAGTCGTCCCACCATTGGACGGCCTGCATGCAGAAGGCGGTCGAGACGGGATTCATGAACGGGGTGGGCGCGCCGTCGCGGGTGCCGAAGCCGTAGCCGCCGTCGATCATCGGGGGCCCACCGAAGCGCTGGTGCGAAGCGGCATGCGACGCCTCGTATTCGGCCGCGGCCGCATCGAGGGGCACAACGCCCAGGTGCGCCGCCAGCAGCCGCACGCGCAGCAGCTGCCCGCAGACGTCGGAGCGTTCGAACCGCGGGCCGATCGCGCGCAGGTAATGCTCCACGCGTTCGATCCCCACCCCTAGCGCCGCGCGGACCTCGGCCCGCCCGGTCACCTTCAGCAGCGCCTCCAAAAAGTACGAATACGCGTGCAGCCGGTCCATCACCTTCAACTCATCGTCGACGCCCGGCAGGAACGTGTCGTGCGTGTCGAGCGAGTACCGCAGCGCCTTTTCAAACCACCAGCCGAACGGCTCGCCGGGGTAGAGCGCGGCCAGGTCCGCCCAGCCCATCGCCGACTTCAACTGCAGGCAGCCGGGCTCGCGGGACCACCGTTTCTCATACGGGAACGGGCGCATCGAGGGCAACTCGACGATCGGGTGCAGTTCGCCTTTTTCCGACCAGTGCAGCGCGCCCATCGAGTGCCCGACGGCCCGCGCCGTCTCCAGGTACTCGCGCCGGCCGGTGGCGCGCCAGATGGCCAGCAGGCCGCGCACGATGATGCCGCAATCGAAGAAGTAGGACGGGGGCAGTGGATTGGCGACTTCGAAGGGCATCGCCTGGATATCGCTCTGCCAGGCGGTGTGGACGAGCCAGTCCGCGGCGTGGGTGGCCAGGTCGAGCCGCCCGCCCCAGACCAGCGCGCTGACCGCGTACCCGGTAATCTCGGTCGACAACGGAAGGTTCCGGCCCTCGGCGAGCAGATGGTACCGGGCGACGCCGCCCGAGGTTTCCTGGATGCCGGAATGCGCGAACCACGCGAGGGCCCGCTGCGTCTGTTGATTGAGATCGGTGTGCCGCAAAACGGTCATTGTAACAAGCATTAGAATAAGGGGCATGTGGCCGCGCCTCCTCCTCCTGCTCCCGCTGCTGCTGGCCGCCGAAGAGACGCCCGTCGGCGTCGTCTCCGGCTACATCTCCGACATCCAGTCGTCGAGCTTTCTGCTGAAGACCACCACGAACAAAGAGTTTCGCTGTTCCTTCGACCACCGCACCTGGTTTGAGCAGAGCCGCGTCCGCGTCACCGTCAACGCCTTCCAGCCGGCCGATCTGGTCGAGATCATCGCCGACCGCCGCCTGATCGACGGCCACCCCTGCTACGTCCGCACCGTCCGCCTGGCCGACCTCGCCCCCAAGCAGACCGGCCGCATGCGCATCACCTACCGCGCCGTCACCGAGTCCATCATCCCGCGCGGCGAGTTCGAATGGGCCGGCACGGTGAGCGAACTGACGCCGGAGAAAATGGTCCTCCGGACACGGACCGACGGCTACAAGACGCTCGTTCTCCGCCAGGACACGCGCTACCTCGAGGACGGCGTGGTGAGCGAACACGCCCGGCTGCGGCGGAATACGCGGGTCTGGATCCGCGCCGGACGCAGCTTTTCGGGCGATCTCGAGGCCTATCAGATCATCTGGGGCGCGGTGACGCCGCGCTAATCGTGTAAAAAAACGGCCGGCGGCGTACCCGTCTAAGGGAGACCCCTCGTCGCTGGTATACTGAAAGTTTGCGTAATGACGAACCTCCGCATGAAGCATCCAATGTTGTGGCTCGCCAGCGTAGCCATCGTTTCCTCAGCTGAATTTTACAGTGGACAGGCTGCCCGGCTGCTGATTGGACAGAAGACATTTACCGAACAAGGTGTGACGGTCAAGGCCGACACCTTCGGCGGCGTGGGCGGCATCGCGGTCGCCAACAACATGCTGTTTGTCGCCGACTCCAATCGCGTCGGCTCGACGCCGAACAACCACCGCGTCCTCGTCTTCCGGAACCTGGACCAGATCACGCTGCCGGTCAACGCGCCGATTCCGCAGCAGGGCCGCTGTCCGGCCTGCCGCGGCGTGGCGAACACCGTGCTCGGCCAGACCGACTTCGAGAAGAACGAGCTGCGCGCGACCCCGTCCAATACCGGGCTGCGCAGCCCGACCGCCGTCGCCAGCGACGGCACTCGCCTCGTGGTTGCCGATACCGACAACAACCGCGTGCTGATCTGGAACTCGATCCCGACGTCGAACAACCAGGCCGCCAACATCGTGCTCGGCCAGGAGAACTTCACCACCGGCATCGCGCCGCGCGGCGTTCCCGGCCAGCGGATGCGCGGGCCGCAGGGCGTCTGGATCCAGGGCAACCGGCTCTTCGTCGCCGACTCGGGCAACAACCGGGTCCTCGTCTGGAACAATTTCCCGACGCAGAACTTCCAGGCCGCCGATCTCGTGCTTGGCCAGCCGGACTTCAACACCGCCATCGAACTCGACCTGGCGCGGACGAAGATCGACCCGAAGGCCGATAACCTGGTCAATCCGGTTTCGGTGACCTCCGACGGCACCCGCCTCTTCGTCTCCGACCTCGGCCAGAACCGCGTCTTGATCTGGAATTCGATTCCGACGCGGAACGCCCAGGCGGCCGCCCTCGTGCTCGGCCAGCCCGACATGACCTCGGCGGTGGCCAACAATTCGACGAAGGTCTGCGCGGCGTCCGGCATCGGCTCCGACGGCAAAGAGGCTTTCCCGCGGCTTTGCCTGGCGACGCTGGACTTCCCGCGCTACGCCCTCTCCGACGGCACCCGGCTGTTCATCGCCGACGGCGGCAACGACCGTGTGCTGGTGTACAAAACGCTGCCCACCAGGAACGGGCAGGCGGCCGACATCGTACTCGGCCAGGCGACGGGCGAAATCAACCGCTCCTCCGACAGCGCGTTCCCGCTCTTCCGCAGCTCCGCCGACCTTCTCCGGACGCCGATGTCGCTGGCCTGGGACGGGACGAACCTCTATGTGAGCGACACGTTCAACCGGCGCATCGTCGTCTTCTCGACGCACGATCAGCCGCTGCCCTTCACCGCCGTCCGCAACCTCGCCTCGCGTGACGTCTTCGCCACCGCCTCGATTATCTTCGACGGCAACCTCAACCAGAACGACGAAGTGACCATCACGGTCTCCGGCCGCCAGTACAAGTACAAGTTCATCCGCGACGACACGTTCGCCAACGTCCTGTTGCAGTTCGCGCAGCAGATCAACAACGATCTGGACGCGACGGTCACCGCGAGCGTGATTCCTGACCTTCGCGCGCTGCTGCTCACCGCGCGCCAGGGCGGTGAAGAGGGCAACAAGATCGAGTTCTCGGCCTCCAAGTCGCCGGACACCTCGACGGTTGCGCTGACCACCTCCGGCGCCACGCTGACCGGCGGCCAGAACGCCGCGCTGCTCGCGGCCGGCTCGCTCATCACCCTCTACGGCGAGAACCTCGCGCCGGAGACGGTTTCGGTGCCCGAAGATTCCAAGATCCTGCCGCGCTCGCTTGGCGGCGTACGACTCTACTTCGACGGCATCGAGGCGCCGCTGCTGATGGTTTCGCCCACGCAGATCAACGCGCAGATTCCGTGGGAAGTGGGTGACGCGACCAACGTCAACGCCTACGTCCGCATCGAGCGCTCCAATCGCGTGACGACGACCTCCCCGGTCGCCGTGCCGATCATCAAACAGAACCCGGGCATCTTCGCCGCCGAAGGGCTGGACCCGCGGCCGGGCCTGCTCCAGCACTTCTCCGACCGCGCCACCGGCACCGTATCGGTGGACGGCACGGCGAACGCGAACGACATCGCCACGGTGGTGATCGAGGACCGCGAGTACTCCTACACCGTCAAGTCCGGCGATACGCTGGCGACGATCCGCGACGGTCTGATCGCGCTGATCAACGCCAACGCCAACGAGAAGGTGGAAGCGTATCCGGCCGGCGTCTTCACCCGTATCCGGCTGCGCGCCAAGGTGACGGGCGAGCAGGGCAACGGCATCACGTACAGCGGGAAGGCGAACGACGGCGGGCAGGTGATCATGACCGCGACGACGCCGGCGCTGCGCCAACATCGCGGGTTCTCTGATTACCGAGGCCAATCCGGCGCTGCCCGGCGAGACGATCGTCGTGATGGCGACGGGCCTCGGCGTGCTGAAGGATTCAAACCAGCAGGCCGTGGTCCAGACCGGTATCGCCTACGACGGTTCGCCGGTGAACGAGCCGAACGAGTTCGTCTCGTCGCTCGCGGGCGGCAAGACGGCAAACGTGCTGTACGCCGCGCTGAAGCCGGGCGCGATCGGGATCTACGAAGTCCACCTCGAACTGAACTCGGATCTGCCGACGAACTCGAAGACGCAGGTGACGATCGCGCAGGACATTTACGTGTCCAACGTGGTGACCTTCCCGCTGCGGAATCCGAAAGACCAGAACACGCCCTAGTCCGTTCCGGCTGAAACGTGGATTTTAACTAAGGCAAAGGGCCGCTTGTGGCCCTTTTGCTTTCTTTTGTACGCTGACAGGAAAGATGAAGAAAAACCTATTCTTTGCCAGCGTATTGCTTCTGACGGCCGCTCAATCGCCGGCGCAGATTCTGGCCGGGCGTTACATCGTGGAACTGGCCGGCGAACCGGCCGCGGCGGTGCAGGCCGCGGCGTTGCGGGTGCAGGCCGGCCGGAGGCCGGCCGAGTTGGCCGCGCTGCCCGAGGTAGCGGCGCGCCGCGCCGAAATCGGCGCGGAACAGCGGCGGACCGCGCGCGCCATCCAGGCCCGGGGCGGCCGGGTGCTCGGGGCCGTCGATACGGCGCTGAACGCGCTGTTCGTCCAGATCGACGACCGGCAGGCGGCCGCGCTGGGGCGGATTCCGGGCGTGGTGCGGGTGAGCGCGGAACGCCGGGTGCAAGCGCGTCTGGATCGCGTACTCGCGCTGAGCAAGGTGCCCGAGGCATGGCGCCGGATCGGCGGAGCCAGGAACGCGGGCTCCGGCATCCGCGTCGCGATTCTGGACTCCGGCATCGACGCCAGCCACCCCGGCTTCAACCCCGAGGGTTTTGCCGCGCCCGAGGGCTTCCCGAAGGTTTCCAGCGCGGCGAACCAGAAGTACGTGACGGCGAAGGTCATCGTCGCGCGCTCCTACGAGGGACTCGCCGGCGACGAGGGCTATGGCGTCGACGGTGTCGATAAGAACGGGCATGGAACGAATGCGGCCTGCGCGGCGGCTTGCGTGATCCATGCGTTCAACGCGGCCGGCGCACAGATCGCCGGCGCGGCGCCCCGGGCGTTTCTGGGAGCGTACAAGGTGCTCGGCGATAACGGCGGCGGGTCGGATGCGTCCATTTTGAAGGGCATCGATGATGCGATGAAGGACGGCTTCGACGTGCTCAACCTGAGCCTTGGAACCGATATGCCGGGCGACCCGGAGAACGACGCGCAGGTGAAGGCGCTCAACGCCGCGGTCGACGCCGGCTACATTGTCGCCGTCGCGGCCGGCAACGCGGGACCCGATGAAAACACCATCAACAGCCCCGGCACCGCGGCGAAGGTTCTGACGGTCGGCTCGTCCTCCTCGGATCGCGCCGTTGGGGAGCAGGGACTGGAGGCCATCGATCCGAACCGGCTGTCGGACTTCTCGAGCCGCGGCCCGAATCCCGGTTCCGCTCTCAAGCCCGACCTGGTGGCCGTCGGCGACAACTTCCTGACGGCGCAGAGCCGGGAGAAAGGCGGCGATGCCTACACGATCACGCAGGGCACGAGCTTCGCGACGCCTACCGTCGCCGGCGCCGCGGCGGTGCTCAAGGGCGCTCGCCCCGGGCTTACCGCGGCCCAATACCATTCGCTTCTCGTCAACTCCGCCTCGCCGATCGTGCTGGCCGAAGGCGATCCCGCCCCGATCCGGCACCAGGGCGCGGGGCGAATGGACCTCGACGCGGCGCTGCAACTGCCGGTCGCCTTTGCTCCGACTTCGGTGAAGATCGGCATCGGCGGCGACGCGGCGGATTGGAGCGGGGAAGTTACGGTGACCAATGTGACCGATGAACCCGTCACCCTGACGCTCGCGGTGCAGCCGTTTCCCGGTACGTTGGGGCCGGTGCTGGCGTCGCCGCAGACGGTGGAACTGGCGAGCAGGCAGACGGCGGCGATCGGGCTGAAGCTCGCGGGAAGCGGGCTGGCCGGTGAACATCAGGGCGTCCTGCTGGTGAAGAACAATCGCAACGAGGTCGAGGCCCGGGTGCCCTATTGGTACGGTGTCCGGTCGGCAGCCGAAGCGATCACGCTGCTGGAGTTCAAGGGCGAAGGCAGCGGGACGGTCGTTTTCGGCGTGCGCGTTGTCGACGGAGCCGGGATCGACGTGCCGGGTGCCGAATTGGAAGTTGCGACGAATACGCCCGGCGCGGCGGTGAGCGAACTGGCGCGGCTGGAAGGAAAGCCGGGCGTAATCGGCGTTGCGCTGACGCTGGCCGCCGGGGAAAACAGATTCGTGTTCCGTTCCGGGCAAGTGACCCGGAGGGTGACGATCACTGGGAGATAGCCGGTTGCGGCTTGTAACCGTGGCTTGCTAAAAACTCGCGCGCTTCGGGCGCCTTCTCGGCCAGTACGTAGAAGAAGGCGCCCGTTCGCGTTGTGGTGAAGATAAAGCCGCCGCGGTACTCGTCGGCTTCGACGTAGTAGTCCCAGCCGTTGGCGGACAGCAACTCTTCGAGCGCCTGGGCGTCGGCCAGGCGCTTGCCGATGTAGATGAGGTCGAGTTCGCGGTCCTCGAAGAACTCGGCGTCCTGCCTCATGACTTGCCCAGGACGGCGCGCATGCGGGCGCGGAAGGCCTTGGACGCCTCGGGGTCGTTGCGATCGATGTAGGCGGCGTAGCGGCCCGCCACGGCTTCCAGATTGCGGTACATGCCCGGGTTCTTGAACGCCTCGCGCATTTCGGCCAGGAACGGTTCCAGGCGGATGAAGACGAGGAAGAGTTCGCCGCCGCTCTGGAAGTAGAGCTCTTCGTTGAGAACGCCGCTGGTGATGAAGCTGGCCACCATCTCGTAGTAGGTGGAGACCTGGCGGAAGCTGGCGTTGGTGTCCGAGCCCGGGGGGCAGAGGCCGCGGAACTCGGCGAGCGTGTCCGGGCCGAAGCTCTCCATGTACCATTTGCGCGCCTGGCGCATGCGCTCCTCGCGGCGCAGTTCGTAGAGGCGGAGGATCAGGTTGGCGTCGTCGTAGGTGGAAGGGGTCGGCATGATGCGAACTTCCAGGGTAGCCGAAAAGTCAGCCGAAAAAGCGGCGGGCGGGCTTTACGTTGTCCCAGACCATGGCGGCGAAGCGGCGTTCGACGCGGAAGCCCATCGATTCGTAGAGGCCGATGGCGTTGCGGTTGGAGGCGGTGACGGTGAGCGAGGCCTGGCGGCAGCCGGCGGCGCGGAGGCTTTCGAGCGAGTGCCGGAGGACCTCGCGGCCGATGCCCTGGCCGCGGCTGGCGGGGGCGACGCAGATCTGGGTGATGTGCCCGGCGTCCTGGGCGACGAGGCTGGCGAGCGAGGCGGCGCACATGCGGCCCGTGTCGCGGCGCCAGGCGAGCCAGGAGGCGTCGCCGAAGAAGGAGCCGCAGCCAGGGTACTGGACGATGTTCTGCAGGAACCGGCGGGCGCCGCCGACGGAGCGGTACTGGTCGTTGATCTGGGCGTCGACGTGGCCCTCGTAGCCGTTTGCGATGAGGACGGCGACGTCTTCCTGGTAGCGTTCGCCCCAGCCGTCGAGGTCGAGGGCGTTGGTGCGGAGCGGCGCCCAGCGGTGGGGCGCGCGGAGGTCGCAGACCATGAAGCAGCGTTCGAACAGGCGGAGGTCGCGGGCGTTGATGGGCGGGGCGGGGCGCGGGTGGTCGAGGAGGATCACCTGGCTTTCGATGCGGCGGACGCCGGCGGTGCGGTAGAGGGTCTCGACGGTCGAGTTGAGGAGCTGGTCCTCGAGGGCGGGGGTGGCGAATTCGCGCTGGACGTAGAGGTCGCCGATGAGGCCTTTGTCGTCGTCGACGACGGTGTAGGTGTAGCCGATAACGCGGCCGCGGTGGAGCAGCGCGCGGCCGTTGAGCGACTGCAGGTCGGCGAAGCGCTTGACGAGGACGGCGGAGGAGGTGAAGTCCCAGGCGAGGGAGTCGCGCCAGTAGGCGGTCTCTTCCTCGAGCAGGAGGTCGAGCGAGCCTGGCGCGACGGAGCGCAGGTCAACGACGTCGGCGAAGGACAGTTCGGACCGGGCGGCCATACACCTGAAGATTATACGAGTTTTAGTCGCGCAGGAACTGCTTGATGGCGCGCAGGGCCTGGCGGGTGCGGTGCGGGTTCTCGATAAAGGAGAACCGGACGTGGCCCTCGCCCATGGGGCCGAAGCCGATGCCGGGGCTGACGGCGACGAGCGCCTTTTCCATGAGCTCCTTGGAGAAGTCGATGGAGTTCAGGTGGGCGAACTTCTGCGGGATCTTGGCCCAGAGGAACATGGAGCCCTGGGGCTTTTCGACGGGCCAGCCGGCGGCGTTCAAGCCGTCGACGAGGACGTCGCGCCGTTCCTGGTACATGTCGCGGATCTTGACGGTTTCCTCTTCGCACTCGCGCAGGGCGATGATGGAGGCGATCTGGATGGGCTGGAAGGTGCCGTAATCGAGATAGCTCTTGATGCGGGAGAGGGCGTAGATGATCTTCTCGTTGCCGAGGCAGTAGCCGACGCGCCAGCCGGCCATGTTGTAGCTCTTCGACATCGAGAAGATCTCGACGCAGATGTCCTTGGCGCCGGGGACTTCGAGGATCGACGGGGGCCTGTAGCCGTCGAACCCGAGGTCGGCGTAGGCGAAGTCGTGGACCACCCAGGAGCCGTTGGCGCGGGCGAGGGCGACAATCTCCTTCATGTAGTTGAGGTCGACGCAGGTGGTGGTGGGGTTGTGGGGGAAGGAGATCAGGACGACCTTGGGCTTCTTCTGGCCGGACTTGTAGAGGTCCTCGAGGCCCTGCAGGAAGGTGGCGGAGTCCGGCATGGGGAGCATGACGGCTTCGCCTTCGGCCATGATGACGCCGTACTGGTGAATGGGGTAGGCCGGGTTGGGCGAGACCACGCGGTCACCGGGGGCGATGATGGCGAACAGAAGGTGGGCGATGGCGTCCTTGGCGCCGATGGTGACGATGGCTTCCTTGTCCGGGTCGAGCGTGACGCCGTAGTTGCGCTGATAGCGCTTGACGATCTCGTTGCGGAGCTGGGGGATGCCCCGGGACATCGAGTAGCGGTGGTTCTTCTGCTGGCGCGCGGCCTCGACGAGCTTATCGACGATAATCGAGGGCGTTTCCCCGTCGGGGTTGCCCATTCCGAAGTCCACCACATCCTGCCCTGCTGCCCGGAGTTTAGCCTTCAGTTCGTTGATGACGGCGAAGACGTAGGGGGGCAGTTTGGCAATGCGGTAAAACTGTTCGGTTTCAGACATGGATCTCCTTATTATCCTCTTTCGGAGGGATGGCGCGCCGATTTAAGCGCTAACGGGCTCGGCGATGGGCTCCTTGTATTTGCAGTCCTTGTTGGGGCACTGCGCGACGGCGCCGGCCTTCAAGAACTTTTCGATCAGGTCTTGAGCCGAACTAAAACGTATAACTTCATCTTCT
>CAYMTH010000056.1:12118-14274 GCA_964393235.1 uncultured Solibacteraceae bacterium
TGTCGATGGGCTTGCCCCAGGCGACGAATTCGCACTTCGGGTAGCGGTTGCAGCCGAAGAACGTCTTGCCGCGTTTGGAGCGCCGTTCGATGATGTCGCCTTCGTGGCATTCGGGGCACTTGACCCCGACGGTCTTTTGCTTGACGTACTTGCAGGTGGGGTAGTCCGAGCAGGCGGTGAATTCGCCGAAGCGGCCGGACTTGACCACGAGGTTCTTGCCGCACTGGGGGCAGGCCTCTTCGAGCTTGACGTCGGCCTTCTTTTCGGTCTGGCCGAGCTGGCGGGTGGTCTTGCAGTCGGGGTAGCCGGTGCAGGCCATGAACTGGCCGAAGCGCCCTTTCTTCAAGACCATGGGGCGGCCGCAGTTGGGGCAGTACTCGTCCTCGCCCTGCTCGCCGAGGTCTTCGGAAGAGGTCGTCGGGAGCTCGCGGGTGGAGGTGCACTCGGGGTAGCCGGTGCAGGCGATGAAGCTGCCGTGGCGGCCCCACTTGATGACCATGGATTTGCCGCACTTGTCGCAGATGAAGTCGGTGGGCTTCTCCATCCGCTTGATGTCGGTCATCTGGACGGCGGCGCGTTCGAGGTCGGCGGAGAACTTGTCGTAGAACTCGCCCATGGCTTCGCGCCAGTCGATTTTGCCGTCTTCGATGTCGTCGAGCTCGCCTTCGAGGCGGGCGGTGTAGAGGACGTCGAAGATGTCGCCGAAGGACTCGAGGAGGAGGTCGGTGACGACGGTGCCGAGTTCGGTGGGGATGAACTTGCCGCCCTCCTTCTTCACGTATTCGCGCTCCTGGATGGTGGAGAGGATGGAGGCGTAGGTGGAGGGGCGGCCGACGCCCTTGGCTTCGAGCTCCTTGACGAGGGTGGCTTCGGTGAAGCGGGGGGGCGGTTCGGTGAAGTGCTGTTCGGGGTCGATGGACTTGAACTTGAGCTCTTCGCTCTGGGTGACGGCGGGGAGCTTGCGCTCGGCTTCGTCGTCCTCTTCGTCCTTGGTGTCCTTGCCTTCGACGTAGACCTTGAGGAAGCCGTCGAACTTTTCGACCGAGCCGGTGGCGCGGAAGAGGTAGCCGGCCTTGGACTTGCCGGGGGCGGCGACTTCGATGGTGGTCTGGTCGAAGATGGCCGAGGTCATCTGGGAGGCGAGGAAGCGCTTCCAGATGATGGTGTAGAGCTTCAGCTCGTCTTCGGCGAGGAACTTGGCGAGGCTTTCCGGGGTGCGGAAGGCGCTGGTCGGGCGGATGGCTTCGTGGGCGTCCTGGGCGTCCTTCTTGCCGCGGTAGACGTTGGGCTTTTCGGGAAGGTAGGGGGCGCCGTACTTTTCGCCGATGAAGCCGCGGGCATCGGTGAGGGCGTCGTCGGAGACGCGGACAGAGTCCGTACGCATATAGGTGATGAGGCCGACGGCGCCTTCGGCGCCGAGTTCGACGCCTTCGTAGAGGCGCTGGGCGAGCATCATGGTGCGTTTGACGGAGAAGCGGAGCTTGCGGGCGGCCTCCTGCTGGAGGGTGGAGGTGATGAAGGGCGGAACGGGGTTCCGCTTCTTTTCCTTGGTGCCGACGCTCTGGACGGTGTAGTGGGCGCCGTCGAGGTCCTTGACGATCCTGGCGGAGGCCGTTTCGTCGCCGATGGCGGCTGTCTCGCCGGCGATCTTGGCGAGGCGGGCCTTGAGGACGGGGGCCTTTTTGGCGTTGAGGGCGACGTCGATGGTCCAGTATTCTTCTTTGACGAAGGCCTGGACTTCGCGTTCGCGGTCGACGATGAGGCGGAGGGCGACGGTCTGGACGCGTCCGGCGGAGAGGCCGCGGCGGACTTTGTCCCAGAGGAGGGGGGAGATTTTGTAGCCGACGAGGCGGTCGAGGACGCGGCGGGCCTGCTGGGCGTCGACGAGGGCGGTATTGACCTGGAGGGGGGCCTCGAAGGCTTTTTTGACGGCGTTCTGGGTGATTTCGTTGAACATCACCCGGAAGATCTTGGGGGCTTTGTCGCCTTTGCCCTGCAGTTCTTCCTGCAGGTGATAGCAGATGGCTTCGCCTTCGCGGTCAGGGTCGGCCGCGAGGTAGATGTTGTCGGCGGCTTTAGCGGCGGCCTTGAGCTCGCTGATGAGTTTCTTTTTGCCTTCGATGACCTCGTAGGTCGGTTCGAAGCCGCGATCGACG
>CAYMTH010000057.1:0-9003 GCA_964393235.1 uncultured Solibacteraceae bacterium
CGCCGCGGATTCACACCCGCGACTCGCGCTCTCGCGCAAAATTCTACGATTACCAGTATGCCACATCCGGAAAAGCGCCTGCAAATCTGGGGGCTGGGAATGCGGCGGAGGAGAGGGAGGTGGGGGTGGCCCGACGGAGGGCGGTTGGGCGGGTCTCCGTCGGGCCTATTGGCGCGAAGGGCGGGTGGGGGTCTTCGCGCCAAACTGAAGTGAATTTCTTGGAGGTGCGGCATGAGGCCGCACTTAGGATTATTGCACGCCTCTCAAGGGTTCGTAAAGGCAATGTCGAAAATTTTCCGATTTTCCCGTTACGCCACCATCAGACGCGGCGCTTCTTCGGCGGCCGGCAACCGTTGTGCGGAATCGGCGTGACGTCCTTGATGTTCTTCACTTCGATACCGGCGCCGGACAGCGCGCGGATGGCCGATTCCCGGCCCGCGCCAGGCCCGGACACGCGAACTTCCACCGTCCGCAGACCCGAGTCCTTCGCCTTGTTGGCCGCCGTCAGCGAAGCCTGCTGCGCGGCGAACGGCGTGCCCTTGCGGGAACCGCGGAAACCCAGCGAACCAGAGCTCGACCACGCCAGCGTGTTCCCCATCGGGTCGCTGAACGTGATGATCGTGTTGTTGAACGTCGCCTGAATATGGCACACCCCGATCGGGACGTGCTTCTTCTCTTTTTTCTTGAAATTCTTCTTCTTGGAGGACTTGGCAGGTGCTTTCGCCATATGCGGATCTCTTTCCGGTTCTTAAGCTCGCGCCGGCCGTTACTTGCCGGCCTTCTTCTTGTTGGTCACCGTGCCCTTGCGCGGACCCTTCCGGGTGCGGGCATTGGTGTGCGTGCGCTGGCCGCGCGCCGGCAGGCCGCGGCGGTGCCGCAGACCACGGTACGAGCCCATTTCCATCAGCCGCTTGATGTTCAGCGAAACTTCCTTGCGGAGATCGCCTTCCACCGCGCCTTCCGTTTCGATCAACGTACGGATCTTGTTGACTTCCTCTTCCGTGAGGTCGGCAATCTTCTTGTCGGCGTCCACGCCCGTACGATAGAGAATCGACTTCGCCCGGGTGCGGCCGATGCCGTAGATGTAGGTCAATCCGATTTCCGCGCGCTTGCGGGCGGGCAGATCAACACCGGAGATACGTGCCATGTGTTCTTCCTCGTCCTAAATTCTTTCCTGGATTCCTTGCGCGCGGTTAGCCCTGGCGCTGCTTGTGCTTCGGGTTAACGCAAATCACCCGAACCACGCCCGTGCGGTGAATGATCTTGCACTTATCGCAAATTTTCTTGACCGATGCCCGTACTTTCATGACTTCCTCTTACGTTCCTGAACTCGAAATTCGCTGCTTCTTCCTACCGGCCCGGCCTGACGCTGACGATTCGTCCCCGCGTCGGATCCTGCTCCGAGACCGCTACCATCACCGGATCACCCGGCCGCAATCGTACAAAATTCACTTCTCTCGCCCCGGCCGCGTGCGCCAGAATCTGTCGCTTGCTCCCGGTTAACTCCAGACGGATGAGCGCTTGGGGCAACAACTCCACCACCACAGCCTCCACCGGTTCCGGCATATTCCAACACTCCCCGGTTCATGGCCGCGTCAACACCCACGGTCCGTCTTTCGTTACTGCCACGCAATGCTCGAAATGCGCCGAGGGCGATCCGTCGACACTTACCGCCGTCCAACGGTCCGACAACACCTTCGAGCCCGCCTTCCCAAGGTTCACCATCGGCTCGATCGCCAATACCATCCCCTCTTTCAGGCGCGGATTTTCATTGTTCCGGTCCACGTAGTTCGGCACCTGCGGCTCCTCGTGCAACGAGGTCCCGATCCCGTGTCCCACAAATTCCCGTACGATCGAGAACCCGTTCGCCTCGACATGCTTCTGCACCGTCGAACAGATATCGACCAGGCGGTTCCCTTCCCGTACTTTATCGATCGCCAGTTCCAGCGACTCCCGCGTCACGTCGAGCAACTTCTGCAGCTCCGGCGAGATTTCGCCGACCGCGACGGTGATCGCCGAGTCCCCGAAGTATCCATCGAGCTGAACCCCGGTGTCGATCGAAACGATGTCGCCTTTTTTCAACGGCGTCTTCGCCGTGGGCATACCGTGAACGATCTGTTCGTTGACCGAAGTGCACAACACATAGGGATAACGGTTCCCGGCGGCCGGAGAGTAGTAGCCCTTGAACGCGGGACGGGCGCCGGCGTCGGCGATCATCTTCGCCGCGGCGTTCTCCAGGTCCATCGTTGTGATTCCTTCGGCCACCAGTTCCTTTACCGCATGCAAAACCTTGTGCACGAGCAGACCGCTGCGTCGCATCTTTTCCAGTTCTGCCGGGCTCTTCCGGATAATCATTCTGCTGCGTTACTCTTCTTCGCGATCGATCCGGCAATCCGGTCCAACCGCCACCGTATCCGGTCCGCTACGCTTTCCGGATCCAACTCGCCACACTCGATTGCCTCGACCAGGATTCCACTCTTCCGCAGCGTCTCGGCCACCGGCCAGGTCTGCGTCTGGTACGTTTGCAACCTAGCCAGCACCACTTCCTCTTTGTCATCGGCCCGGATCGTCAGTTCGCTACCGTCGTTGTCACAGACGCCAGCAACTTTTGAGGGGCTCGACTCCACGTGATAGATGGCGCCGCAGGTGGGGCAGGTGCGACGACCGGTGAGCCGCCGCAATATTTCATTGTACTCCACCCAGAGGTGGATCAGGATGGGGCGGAATTCGCGGCCCTGAAACCACTGGGCCAACCCCTCCGCTTGCGGAATCGTCCGGGGAAATCCGTCGAGCAGGAAACCGTTCGAACAGTCAGGCCACCCGAGGCGGTCCCAAACCATCCGGCTTACCAGCTCGTCCGGCGCCAACTGCCCGGCCGCGAGAATGCTTTGCATCTCCAGACCGAGCGGCGTCTTCCGCGCGATCTGCTCCCGCAGCAGGTCCCCCGTGGCCAGATGCGGCCAGCCGGTCAGCTTGGTCAGCATCTTGCCCGTGGTTCCCTTGCCGGAACCCGGTGCGCCGAACAACATCACCGCCAGGGGTTTCTGGGGAGCAGTTTTGCTGGCGATTTCGGCGTTGTCAGTTTTCAAAGAACAGTCACCCGACCTGCGGAACAGTTACACGGAGCTGCGGCGGCCGCGAATACGGCCCGCGCGCGGAGTGAATCCTTCGTAGTGGCGCATGATCAACTGCGCTTCGATCTGATTCACCGTGTCCATCGCCACACCAACCACAATCAGCAGGCTCGTGCCGCCGAAGTAGAAGTTCACCCCGAGGCCGTCGAGAATGAACCGTGGGAAGTGCGCGTCGATCCAGTTGCCGAGCAGCGGCAGATGTTGCAGTTTCACGCCGCTGATCATCATTTCCGGCAGCAGGCTGAGAATCGCGAGGTACAGACCGCCCACCACCGTAATCTTGGTCAGAACCTTGTTCATGTAGTCCGACGTGTTCTTGCCAGGGCGGATGCCCGGGATGAACCCGCCATACTTCCGCATGTTGTCCGCCGCTTCGTTTGGGTTGAAGATGATCGAAACGTAGAAGAAACAGAAGAAGATAATCAGCGCCACGAACAGGATGATATAGAGCGGTTCGGCGTGCTGGATGGACCGGAGCATCGCCGAAAGGTACGGATTGTCGCGCACCCAGGCGATCTGCGTCAGCGTCTGCGGGAACGTCAGCAGCGAGCTCGCGAAGATCACCGGGATCACGCCACCGGCGTTCACCTTCATCGGAAGGTGCGTCGACTGGCCGCCCATCATCCGCCGCCCGACCACTCGCTTGGCGTACTGCACCGGAATCCGGCGCTCGCCGCGCTCAACGAGGACGATCAGCGCAATCACCGCGACCATCACCGCGGCGATGATCAGCACCTGGAAAAGGTTCCATTCCCGCGTCAGAAACGCCTTCTGGTAAACCGAGTAGATTGCCGACGGCAGGCCAACCACGATACCGGTGAAGATGATCAGCGACATTCCGTTGCCGATCCCCCGCTCCGTGATCTGCTCGCCCAGCCACATGATGAACGCGGTGCCCGTCGTCAACGAGATCATCGTCATGAAGATGAACCCGAATCCGGGGTTCACGACGAAGTTACCCTGCGACTGCAACGCCGTGGCAATCGTGAAGGATTGCACCAGCGCGAGCAGCACTGTAAGGTACCGGGTGTACTGCGTAATCTTCCGGCGGCCCAGCTCCCCTTCCTTCTGCAACTTCTCCAGCGTCGGCACGACGATCGTCATGAGCTGCAGAATGATCGAGCTCGTGATGTAGGGCATGATGCCCAACGCAAAGATCGTCAGCCGGCGGAACATCCCGCCGCTGAACAAGTCGAAAAAGCCCAGGAGGGTACCCTGGTTTTGCTTAAAAAACTCTTCCAGACGCTCGGCGTCGATACCGGGGGTCGGGATGTGCCCGCCCAGCCGGTAGACCGCCAACATCGCCAGGGTGAAGAGAATCCGGTTCCGAAGGTCCGGAATCCGGAAAGCATTCGCCACTGCTTCAAGGAACTTCATGCCAATCCTTTTGCGCTGCAGTTCATCGCGCGGAGTCGCGTCTTCTTATTCCTTCGGCTTGCGGGTCTTCGGCTCGATTACGATCGCCTTCCCGCCGGCCTTCTCGATCTTCTCTTTCGCCGCGGCGGAGAAGTGATGCGCCGTCACCGTGATCGCCCGGGTCAGGTCGCCGTGCGCCAGCACCTTCAGACCGTCTTCCAGTTTCTTGATCACGCCCGCGGCCATCAGCGAAGCGACGTCGAACACTTCGCCTTCCAGTTCGTTCAGCGTCGCCACATTCACGATCGCAAACGACTTCTTGAACATCGCGTTCGTAAACCCGCGCTTCGGCAGACGGCGGTGCAGCGGCATCTGGCCGCCTTCGAAACCGCGCATCCGCGAGTAACCGGAAATCGACTTCGCGCCCTTCGCGCCGCGACCGGAGTACTTGCCCCGGCCCGTGCCCATACCCTGGCCCAGGCGCCGCTTGTTCTTCTTTTGCCCGGCGGGCGGTTTGATTTGACTGAGATTCATCGCGTTCCTACCTGTTCCCCGGTGACTATTCCACGATCCGCAGCAGGTGCGGAACCTTCAATACCATACCGCGGAAGGCCGGCGTGTCCGGACGCTCCACAATCCGGTTGAGCTTCTTCAAGCCCAGCGACCGAACGATCGCCTTGTGCGTCTCCGGCGTGCAGATGGTGCTGCGATACAACTGAATTTTGATCTTCTTGTCGGCCATTGTCCTGCCTCGTCCTTACATCCGCTCCGGCAAAATGCCGCGCATTTCGGCCACTTCGGACTTGTCGCGAAGCTGTTCGAGCGCCGCGATCGTGGCCTTCACCACATTGTGCGGGTTGTGCGTCCCGAGCGACTTCGTCAGCACGTTCGGAATCCCAACCGCTTCGATCACCGCGCGCACCGGACCACCGGCGATCACGCCCGTGCCCTGCGGAGCCGGCTTCAACAACACCTGGCCCGCGCCAAAACGGCCCAGCACCGGGTGCGGAATCGTCGTCTCGAGCACGTTGATCTTCCGCAAATTCTTCTTCGCCGCCTCGATCCCTTTTTTGATCGCGGCCGGCACTTCCTTCGCCTTACCGGTCCCGTAGCCGACAATCTTGGCGCCCGGGTCCCCGATCACCACCAGAGCGGAGAAGCTCAGGTTCTTGCCGCCTTTCACAACCTTCGTCACGCGATTGATGGATACGACCTGCTCTTTGAGCCCAGAGGTCGGTTCCACGCGCTTGGTAACAGTAGCTGGCATGAATCTCTATTCTCCCCTATCAGAACTGCAGTCCGGCTTCACGCGCCGCATCGGCCAGCGCCTTCACCCGGCCGTGGTACAGGAATCCGCCGCGGTCAAACACCACCGCCGCAATCCCCTTCTCCTTGGCCCGCTCGGCGATCAACTTCCCGATCGCCTGCGCCCCGGCCACGTTGCCGCCGTTCGGAGCGCCCTTTTCCACCGTCGAGGCCGCCACGAGCGTCTTGCCCGAACGGTCGTCGATGATCTGTGCATAAATGTGCTTGATGCTGCGGAATACCGCCAGGCGCGGCCGCTCCGCCGTGCCCGATACCTTTTTGCGGATCCGAATGTGAATCCGGCGCCGGACTTCGTCGCGATTGACTTTACTGACCATGCGTTTCGATCCTTTTCCCTTTCCGGATTACTTGCCTTTGCCGCCCGCACCGGACTTGCCGGCCTTCTTGCGCAGCACTTCGCCCGTGTAACGGACACCCTTGTTCTTGTACGGATCCGGCTTCCGGAGCGCGCGCATGTTCGCCGCGACCTGCCCCAGCACCTGCTTGTCATAACCCGTCAACACGATGTGCGTGTTCTTGTCCACTTTCGCTTCCACACCGTCCGGAAGCAGAAATTCGATGTTGTGCGAATAACCCAGCGTGAAGTGAATCGAGTCTTTCGACTTCGTCTCGGCGCGGAAACCGACGCCGACAATGTCGAGCTCCCGCGTGAAACCCGCGCTCACGCCCTGCACCGCGTTCGCCGCCAGCGCCCGCGTCAGCCCGTGCAGCGCCGCGAACGAATCGTTCGCACGCTTCACATCGAGCACCGCGCCATTCTGTTCGATCGTAACGCCGTTCGGCACCGGAACCGTGAGTTTCCCCTTCGGCCCCTCGACGTGCATCGTCTCGGCTTCGACCTTGATCTTGACTCCCGCCGGCAGCGGGATCGGTTTCTTTCCAATTCTCGACATTCTTTATTTTCCTTACGGTTCTTGCTACGCGGGTCCGTTTCCCGAACCCGGCTTCGCCGTGTCTACCGGCCAGCCCGTCCGGTGCGTTTTACCACACCGAGCACAGCAGCTCGCCACCGACTCCTTCTTTGCGCGCCGTCTTCCCCGTCATCACACCGCGAGGCGTCGTGAGGATGTTGATCCCCATCCCGCCCAGCACCCGGGGGATTTCCTTGCTCGCCACGTAAACGCGACGGCCAGGCTTCGATTCCCGCTGCATGTGCGAAATCACCGGCGTATTATTCGGATTGTACTTCAGATAGATCTTGATGACCTTCTTCGAGCCTTCGTCGCCCTGCTTGTAGTTCAGAACGTAGCCCTCTTCCTTCAAGATCCGCGCGATTTCCAGCTTCAACTTCGAACCCGGCACATCGACCTTCGCGTGCCGCGCCTGCATCGCGTTCCGGATCCGCGTGAGCATATCTGCGATGGGATCGCTTACCATTCTCGATTCCCCTTCCTTCGTCTTCCCTTAAATTCCTTCGCCCGCGACTACCAGCTGGCCTTGATCACGCCCGGGATCTCCCCGGCGAGCGCCAGCTTGCGGAAACAGATGCGGCAGAGCCCGAACTTGCGGATGTACGCCCGCGGACGCCCGCAGCGGAAGCAACGGTTGCGGTGCCGGACCCCGGCCTTGGCAGTGCCCTTTTCTTTGCCGGCCTTCAGCTTCAGGTCCTTGGCGATTTTGGCGGTTGTGGCCATGTGCGCTTGAAATCCTCTCTTCTCGTTACTTGCCCGCGAACGGCAGACCCATCAGCTTCAACAGCGCCAGGCCTTCCGCGTCCGTCTTCGCCGTCGTCGTTACACAGATGTTCAGACCCTTCGTCTTTTCCACCTTGTTGTAGTCGATTTCCGGGAAGATCAACTGATCCTTCAACCCCAGCGTGTAGTTCCCGCGCCCGTCGAAAGCCTTCGACGAAATCCCGCGGAAGTCGCGCACGCGCGGCAGGCTGACGTTGATCAGACGGTCCAGAAATTCGTACATCCGGTCCCCGCGCAACGTCACCATGCACCCGATCGGCATGTTCTCGCGAAGCTTAAACGCGGCGATCGACTTCTTCGCTTTGCAGATAACCGGCCGCTGACCCGCGATCTGCCCCAGTTCGTTCACGGCGCCGTCCATCAACTTCGGGTTGCCGGTCGCTTCCCCGAGTCCGATGTTCAGCGAGATCTTTTCAATCTTCGGAACGGCCATGATGTTCTTGTACCCGAACTCTTTCATAAGAGCCGGCAGTACGTTCTTCGTGTAATGTTCTCTGAGCCTGGCCATGATTGCTTTCCGTTATCCCTAGCTCTTGGTCGGCAGCACTTCGCCCGTCTTGCGCGCCACGCGCACCTTCTTGGCCGAAGCTCCCGTTCCCTCGATCTTGTACCCGATACGCGACGGCTTCCCGTCACCCGTAACCACCATCACGTTCGACACGTGAATCGGCGCTTCCTTCTCAGCGATCCCGCCCTTGATCTGCCGGGCCGGGTTCGCCTTCGTGTGACGCTTCACCATCATTACGCCTTCCACCAGAAGACGCTGCTTTTCCGTCTGCACTTCGAGCACGCGGCCGGTTTTGCCCTTGTCGCGGCCGGCGATCACCTTGACCGTATCGCCCTTTCGAATTTTAATCGTTGCCATCGAAATACCTTTTCCCGAGCCCGCGGCTCTTTCCAATTCCCTGTTAGATCACTTCCGGCGCCAGCGACACGATCTTCATGAACCGCTTATCGCGCAACTCGCGCGCCACCGGCCCGAACACGCGCGTCCCGATCGGCTCGCCCAGTTCGTTGATCAACACCGCCGCGTTCGAGTCGAACCGGATGTAGGTGCCGTCCTTCCGGCGCGTCTCCTTCCGCATCCGCACGATCACGCAGCGAACCACTTTGCCCTTCTTCACATTGCCGTCCGGCGACGCTTCCTTCACCGCCGCGGTGATCACATCGCCCAAGCCGGCTTTCAATCCGAGATCGCCGCCGCGCGGCAAGATGCACTGCAGCTTGCGAGCGCCGCTATTGTCGGCCACCTCGAGGATTGTACGCATCCCAATCATGACAGTCTCCTTGTTTCCTCGCGGGTCCTAATTATTCGCCAACCTGCACGGCCGCGCGAACCACTTCCGCCAGCGCCCACCGCTTCAGCTTCGACAGCGGCCGGTGCTCCACGATCCGCACCACGTCGCCGACCTTCGCCAGGCCCTGCTCGTCGTGCGCGTAAAACTTCTTCCGCTTCTTGATGATCCGGCGATAGTAGGGGTGCGCCACGCGGC
>CAYMTH010000057.1:9013-14245 GCA_964393235.1 uncultured Solibacteraceae bacterium
GACACCTCAACCACGATGGTCTTCTCCATCTTCGTCGAAACGACCTGCCCGACCTTTTCCTGGCCCTTCTTGACTTCAGCGGCCTGCGTATTTTCCGGCATGACTTACTTCGCCCTCTCGCGCAGAACCGTCAGGATCCGCGCCCGATCTTTCTTCGATTCCCGGTACTTCTTGAGCCCGTCCGCCTGCCCCAGCGACATCTGGAACCGGATCCGGAACATCGACTCTTCCATTTCTTTCAGCTTGTTTTCGAGCTCGGCCGATTCCAGAGCGCGGATTTTTTCAGCTTTCATTTCCAATCCCTCTCTTAACCCTGCTGCTCGCGCGAGACCATCTTCGTCTTCAGCGACAGCTTCTGCGCCGCAAGGCGCATCGCTTCCGCCGCCACTTCCGGAGCCACCCCTTCCATCTCGAAGAGGATCTTGCCCGGACGAATCACGGCCACCCAGAATTCCGGCGCGCCCTTACCCTTACCCATACGGGTTTCAGCGGGCTTCTTCGACACCGGCTTGTCCGGGAACACCCGGATCCACACCTTGCCGCCGCGCTTGATGTGGCGCGTCATCGCGATACGGGCCGCTTCGATCTGCCGGTTCGTGATCCAGCCGCAAACCATCGCCTTCAGCCCGTACTCGCCAAAGCTCAGAGTGCTGCCGCGCCACGCCAGCCCGGTCATCCGGCCGCGTTGCTGCTTGCGGTATTTGACTTTCTTCGGCATCAACATGGCGTTTTACTCCTGATTCTCGCTCTGGGTCTCAGCGGCGGGTTCGCCCGCCTCGGCCTTCCAGGAAGGCTGCACCGGCTGCGACATCGGCGGCGCGATCGGCCGCGGAGCCGCTTCGGCCTGCGGCGGAGCCGACTGCACCGGCGCCCCCTGGCCACCACCGTAACCACCCCGGTCACCGCCACGGCGTTCCCGGCGCTCACCGCCACGGTCGCCGCGCGGAGCCCGCCGCGGTTCCGGCTCGCTCTGCATCTTCCGGAAGTCGCCCAGGATCTCACCCTTGTAGATCCAAACCTTGACGCCAATCACGCCGTAGGTCGTCTGCGCTTCGCTGAAGCCGTAGTCGACGTCCGCGCGCAACGTGTGCAGCGGCAGCTGCCCGTCCAGATACCACTCGGAACGCGCGATTTCCGCGCCGTTCAGACGGCCCGACACCCGGACCTTGATGCCCTTGCAGCCCAGACGCTTGGCCGAATCGACCGCCTTGCGCATCGCCCGGCGGAACGCCACGCGCTTTTCCAGCTGCAGCGCGATCGACTCGCTCACCAGCTGCGCGTCCACGTCCGGCTTCGACACTTCCTGAATGTCGATGAAAACTTCGCGCTTCGTCCGCTTCGCCAGCTCCGACTTGAGCTTCTCGATCTCGGCGCCCTTCCGGCCGATGATGATGCCCGGCCGCGACGTCCGGATCGTGATCCGCAGCTTGTTGCCCGGACGATCCACTTCCACCGAGCTCACGCCCGCCGCCTTCAGCCGCTTCCGGAGCTCGTCCTTCAGGTCGAGGTCCTCTTCGAGCAGCTTGGCATAGTCCTGCTTCGCGAACCAACGCGACCGCCACGTCTTCGTGACGCCCAGCCGGAAGCCATAAGGATGTGTTTTCTGACCCATTTATCTCCCTCGCGCCTCTTACTTTTCCGCCACAGCCACAACGATATGGCTGATCCGGCGCTGGTAGCGGTACGCACGGCCCATCGGGGCCGGCCGGATGCGCTTCATGCGCGGGCCTTCGTTCACGTAGGCTTCGCTCACCACCAACTGGTCCACGTCCACCGAGTCCGACTTGTTCTCGGCGTTCGCGATCGCCGACCGCAACACCTTCTCCACCGTCGGCGCGATCCGCTTGTTGGTCGAGCGCAAAATGTTGATCGCGTCTCCCGCCTTCTGCCCGCGGATCAGGTCAATCACCAACCGCGCCTTCTGGGGGGACACCCGGATATATCTTGCTTCCGCTCTTGCTTCCATTTCCGTTTCCTCGTGGGCCTATCTGCCTGTCAACCGGCCGATCAGCCCGCCTTTCCGGATTTCTCGGTCTTGGCCACGTGTCCCTTGAAGGTGCGCGTCGGCGAGAATTCGCCCAGCTTATGGCCAACCATGTTCTCGGTCACATAGACCGGAATAAACTTCTTGCCGTTGTGCACCGCGAACGTGTGCCCGATGAACGTCGGCAGAATCGTCGAACGCCGCGACCAGGTCTTCACGACCTTCTTGTCATTCGCCGCGTTCAGCTTCTCCACCTTTTCCAACAGGTGATCGTCCGTGAACGGCCCTTTTTTGAGAGAACGACCCATCGTCTAATCCCTTCCCTAGCTCTTCTTGCCGCGGCGCGTGACAATCATGTTGTCGGTGCGCTTGTTGTTCCGCGTCTTGAAACCGCGCGTGGGCTGGCCCCACGGCGTCACCGGATGCCGGCCGCCCGAAGTCCGGCCTTCACCACCGCCGTGCGGATGGTCCACCGGGTTCATCGTCACACCGCGGTTGTGCGGCGTGCGGCCCTTCCAACGGGTGCGCCCGGCCTTGCCGTACGTCTCGTTTTCGTGTTCCGTGTTGCCCACCTGGCCGATCGTCGCAATGCAGCGCAGATCCACCCGGCGAACTTCGCCCGACGGCAGCTTGATCAACGCGATGCCGCCTTCTTTCGAAACCAGCTGCGCCTGCGCCCCCGCGCTCCGCGCCATCTGCGCGCCCTTGCCGGGCCGCAGTTCGATCGCGTGGATCACCGTGCCGGCCGGAATGTTCTTGAGCGGCAGCGAGTTCCCCGGCAGAATGTCGGCGTCCGGACCCGACATCACCGTCGCCCCCACCGTCAGCCCCAGCGGAGCCACGATGTAACGCTTCTCGCCGTCCACATAGTGCAGCAGCGCCAGGCGCGCCGAACGGTTCGGATCGTATTCGATCGCCGCCACCCGCGCCGGAACCCCGGCCTTGTCGCGCTTGAAGTCCACTTCGCGCAGCGACTGCTTGTGGCCGCCGCCGATGAAACGCGACGTCACCCGGCCGGTGTTGTTGCGGCCACCGGATTTCCGGCGACCCACCGTGAGCGACTTCTCCGGCGTTTCCTTCGTGATGTCATCCCGCATCAGCGTCGTCATGTAACGGCGGCTGGGCGTATACGGGCGGTATGTTTTCACTGGCATGTTGCGATTCCTCTAGACGCCGAGCTTAGATCTCCGCGTATTCCGGCATCTTTTCGCCGGCCTTCAATCTCACGTAAGCCTTCTTCCAATCCGAGCGGTATCCGGCAAACCGGCCGCGACGGCGCAGTTTCCCTTCGTTGTTCATCACCCGGACATCGGCCACTTTCACGCTGAACAGCTTCTCCACCGCCGCTTTGATGTGGATCTTGTTCGCGTCCTTGTTCACTTCGAAGCAGAGCGTGTTCTCGGCTTCCTTCTTCGTCAGGCCCTTTTCCGTCACGATCGGGCGGCGGACCACTTCGTAGATATTCATTACGCCAAGCCCTCCGAAAGCTTCACCGCGGCCGATTCGCTGATCAGAATCTGCTTCGCGTTCAACAGGTGGTAGGGATTCACTTCCCGGCTCGCCAGCAGCGTCAGCCCCGGAATGTTCCGCGCCCCAAGCTGCAGGTTCCGGTTATCGCTGTTGTCGATCACCAGCACCTTGTTCGGCGATTCCAGCTTCGCCAGCGCGCCAGCGAACGTCTTGGTCTTGTGATCGGCCAGCGCAAACTCGCGGACAACCTTCACCGCGCCGTCCTGCAGCTTCGCCGTCAGAGCGGACCGCAGAGCGCCCACCAGCATCTTCTTCGGCAGCTGATAGCTGTAGTCACGCGGCTGAGGACCATGCGTCGTGCCGCCGTGCCGCCACAGTGGGCTGCGGATCGAACCCATACGCGCGCGGCCCGTGCCCTTCTGCTTCCACAGCTTCTTGCCCGATCCCGCCACTTCGTGCCGGGTCTTCGTCTTCGCCGTCCCCCGGCGCAGATTCGCCTGGTAGTTGCGGACAGCTTCATACAGCAGGGCCTGGTTCACCGTCGCGCCGAACACGGCTTCCGACAGCTCCACGGTGCCTACTTTGTTATTGCTCAGATCGATAACGTCAACAATCGGCATCGTTAGGCTCCTCTTAGTACCCCGCCTTGGCGCGGCGAATCACCACATACCCGCCATTCGGCCCGGGCACGGCGCCCTTCACCAGCAGCAGATTCTCTTCCACGTCCACACCCACGATCTCCAGGTTCCGCACCGTCACCTGGGCGTCGCCCGAGTGGCCGGCCATGCGCATGCCCGGAAACACGCGGCTCGGGAAGCTCGAAGCACCGATCGAACCCGGCGCCCGGCCGAACATCGAACCGTGCGACCCCGGACCGCCGCGGAAGTTGTGCCGCTTCACCAGCGACGTGAACCCGCGGCCCTTCGACGTCCCGATCACGTCAACCTTCTGCTTCACCTGGAACTGCTCGGCCAGCACGCGGTCGCCCGTCTTCAAATCGTCGTGGCCCGGACCCAGCTTCAGCTCCTTCAGGAACCGGATGCCGTCCGCATTCGCCTTCTTCAGGTGACCCGTCGCGGGCTTGTTGATCCGCGAAGGCTTCACGTACTCCATCAATCCGAGCTGCACGGCGTTGTAGCCGTCGGTGGCCGGCGTCTTCCGCTGCACCACGACGCACGGACCCGCCTTCACCACGGTCACGGGGACCACTTGGCCGTCGGCGTTAAACACCTGCGTCATCCCGATTTTCTTGCCGAGAATTCCTGGGCTCATTGCACTTTCCTCAAACGGGGTCTCTTCTATCCGGCCTCGCAACCGTCGCGGCGCCCTCGCCGCTCGTCATTGCCTTCCGGTCCCCCGGGTTCTGAAATCTCTTTCGTTACTTCTTCTGGCTGCCACCGCGCGTCGCGGCGAAACCTGGCTACTTCTTACCGAAGGCCTTGATTTCGACGTCCACGCCGGCCGGCAGATCCAGCTTCATCAAAGCGTCCACCGTCTCCTGCGTCGGCGACAGAATGTCGAGCAGACGCTTGTGCGTGCGGACCTCAAACTGCTCGCGCGACTTCTTGTCGACGTGCGGCGAACGGTTCACCGTGAACCGGTTCTTCACCGTCGGCAACGGAATCGGACCCGCCACCTGCGCCCCGCTGCGCTTCGCCGTCGCCACGATCTCCTGCGTCGACTGGTCGAGTACGCGATGATCGTACGCCTTCAGCCGGATTCGGATGCTTTCTCTCAAAGACATGGATTCAATCTTTCGATTCTTTGTAGCGGGGCCG
>CAYMTH010000058.1:0-14235 GCA_964393235.1 uncultured Solibacteraceae bacterium
CGGAACGCCAGGTTCTTCCGCTCGGCCAGCTCCCGCAACTGCCGGTTCCGGTCTTTCCGCACCGGCATCGGCACCTGGCCCGGCGCCGACGCCGCCGGCGTGCCCGGCCGCGCCGAGTACGTGAAAACGTGCAGATACGTGAAGGGCAGGGAATCGATAAACGCGTACGTCTCGGCGAACTCCGCCTCCGTCTCGCCCGGGAACCCGACCATCACGTCGGCCCCGATCGCCGCCTCCGGCATCCACTCCCGCGCCTTCGTCACCCGGTCCGCGTAATGCCGCGGCCGGTACTTCCGGTGCATCCGCCGCAGCACCGTGTCCGAGCCCGATTGCAGCGGCGCATGCACGTGCTTGGCGATCCGCGGCGATTCCGCCATCAATCCCAGCAACTCATCGGAAAAATCCATCGGCTCCACCGACGACAGCCGCAGCCGCTCCACCGGGGTCTCGTCCAACATCCGCCGCACCAGACCCACCAGCCGCATCGTCGATCCCGGTTCCCGCCCCCAACGCCCCAGGTTCACGCCGCTCAGAACGACCTCCCGGTAGTTCCGCGCCAGCCCGCGCACCTGTTCGATCACCTGATCGGCCGGCATCGACCGGCTCCGTCCCCGCACATACGGAATCACGCAAAACGAGCATCGGTTGTTGCAGCCGTCTTGAATCTTGAGATTTGGCCGCGCCCGGTCTCCCGCCGCGTCTTCCACCGGCGCCGACAGAAAATCGTGCTGCGCGAAGATGTCGTGCACATGGATCTGCCCGTGGAAATGCCGCGTCTCCTCGGCCACCAGATCCGGGATCGCCGTCTTGTCGGAGTTGCCCACCACCCACTCCACGCCCGGCAGCGCCGCGATCTCCTGCGGTGCCCGCTGCGCGTAGCATCCGGTCACCAGAATCCGCGCCTCGGGGTTCTCCCGGTTCACGCGACGCACCGTGTGCCGCAGATCTTCGTCCGCCGCCGCCGTTACCGTGCAACTGTTCAGAACGACGAGGTCCGCCTGCTTCCAATCCCCCGCCGCGTCGAGCCCGCGCTGGCCCAATAGCGACTCCAGCGCCGCTCCGTCTGCCTGCGTCGCCCGGCAACCGAAATTCTGAACAAAAAACTTCCGCACCCTCTCAGTGTAACGGCTGCGCTATTCCGGCAGATCCGCCGGCGGCTCCGGCAGGAAGAAACTTGCCACGAAACCCAGCACGTAGGCGCCCGTACCCACCAGTGCCGCCGCGTACGCCAGCTTCGCCGCCGGTCCCGCGCCCGGCGCCGTCTTCGCCAGTTGCGTCGTCAACAGCGCGGCCGACGTACCCAGCATTCGGCCGCCGATATTCGCCGCGAAGCTCTCGCCCGTGCCCCGCAAATACGTCGGATACACCCGCGGCAGATAGTTGCCCCAGAAGCTGAACTGCGCCACCGTCAACAGCCCGACAATAGCGATGCCCCACTGCAGCGTCTGCACGTCCGTCCCGCTCGCCACAAAGAACACCCACGGCACGACGAACAGCCCCGGAATCTGGAACACGCGGATCAACAGCCGCCGGCTCACGATCTGCACGGCCAGGATCGCCAGCACCACGCGCCCTACCAGCCCGCCCATCTCCTGCCACAACTGCACGCTCGAAACCACCTTCTGCACCGCCGGCGGCGCCATTCCGGCCAACTCCGCCAGCCCGGGCACGATGCGCGGAATCTGCTGAATCGCGCCGAACGCCGCCGCGTAGCTCGCCGCGTACATGATCATCGTCACCCACGTCGTCCGCGCGAACTGCGGCTGGAACAGACCCAGGAAACTCGGCCGTTTCAATGTGCCCGCCGCCTTCTTTTCAGCCCACGCCGGCGATTCCGGCAGGAACGGCCGGATCAGCATCAGCGGGATCGCCGGCAGCAATCCGGAAATCAGCGTGTAACGCCACGCGGCGTGTCCGCCGTGAATCTCCGGAAACGAGTTCGCGTTTGTAACGGCAATGTAATAGGCTCCGGTCACCAGCAATCCGCCGATCGAAGAAAACGCCTGCGTGTAACCCAGCACCTTCTCCCGCAGTTTCTCTTCCGGGAACAATTCCGCCAGCCACGCCACCGCCGCCACGAACTCGACGCACACCCCGATGAAAGTCGTGCAACGGAAAAACAGCAACTGTTCGAGCGACGTCGCAAACCCGGCGGCCAGCGCCGAAAACGCATAAATCAGAATCGACCACACCAGCACCCGCCGCCGCCCCCACAGGTCGGTCAGATACCCGCCCACCATGCCGAAAATGCCGCCCGCAAAGGCCGGTACGAAAAACAGCCAGCCCACCCAATCCAGGTACGCCGGCGTCCCGGGCTTCAGCCCGCCGAGTTCGGCCAGCGCCGGCCCGACGATCAGCGGCAATACCAGAATCTCGTAGATATCGAACGCGAATCCGATAGAGGCCACCAGGCAAATGAGCCAGTGCACCAGGGTGAATTTTCGTGTTTCCGCAACCATCTTTGTATCCCGTGCATTATACAGAGAAGTACCGCTGCACGGTATTCTCCGAAGGTTTTGGCGTCGCCAGCGACACCGCCCACAGAATCAAGCCCGATCCGATCGTCATCGGCACCACCGGCGAAAACCCGCCGATCGTGAATCCCCGCGGCGCGAAGAACAGGCCCACCGTGCACGCCGCCACCCACACCGTCGCCGCCAGCGCCCCCCACTTCGTCGATCCCTTCCAGTACAGCGCGCCCACGTACAGCGGCATCATCGCCGAAAACCCCGCGAACGAAAACTGCACCGCCAGGTCGAAGATACTCGCCTTCGCGTTCAACGCCGTGAAGTAGGCAAACGCCGTCACCAGCACGATGAACAGCCGCCCCGTTGCCACCTGGGCCTTCTGTCCCCACCGATCCCGCGCCCCGTAGTAGGCGAACACGTCCTCGGTGAACATCGTCGAAAGCGCCAGAATCTGCGAATCGCTCGCCATCACCGCCGCCATGATTCCCGCCCCCAGCATTCCCGCCAGCCACTCCGGCGCGTAGTGCGCCAGCAGTTGCAGCATCACGTCGTCGGCCACCACCGGCCGTCCCGTTGCGAACTTCGCGTCCACCTTTGCCGCCAGCGCCGGCACGTCCATCGCCTGGTTGGCGAACACCCCCAGGCACACGCACGGCAACCAGATCAGCAGAATGCAGATCGGATACAACAACACCGTTTTCTTGAACTGCGACATCTTCTTCGCCGTCAGGCAGAAAATCGCGATGTGCGGGAACGCGATCGCCGACAGCGGATTGAACGTGTAGCTCAAAAACGCCAGCGGGGAAAACTTCTCCCGCGACAGCAGCGGCGCCGTCCGCGCCTCCGCCAGCATCCTCTCCGCGATCGTCGAGAACCCGCCCATCCCGTTGCCGATCACCACCACCGCCACCATCCCGAACGTCAAAAACAGCACCGTCTGAAATGTGTTCACCCACGCCGTCCCGCGCATCCCGCCGAAAAACACGTAGCTCATCACCACCGCCGCCACCAGCAACCCGCCTGCCCAGAACGGAATCGTCCCGCCGCTGATCACGCTCAGCGTCGTCCCCCCGCCCATCACGCCGATGATGATGTACGGTTCCAGCAGCGCCGCCTGCAGAAAGAAAATGACCGTCCCGATGTGCCCGCACTCCCACCGGTCCCGGAAAATCTGCACCGGCGTAATGTGGCCGAACTTCTTCCCGATCGCCCACAGCCGCGTCCCCAGAAACAGCAGGCACAGCGGCACCACGAACGCCGAACTCGACGCCATCAGCCCGAACGTGACAATGCCGAAGTTGAACGCGTGCCCGCTCGATCCCAGAATCGCGAACGCCGTCATATGCGTCCCGAACAGGCTCAGCAGGAACACCCATGGGCCCAGCGCCCGGCCCGCCAGGAAATAGTCCTCAGCCTGCCCCCGCGACCGCCGGAACGCGAAAATCCCGATGTAGAGGACCACCGCCAGGTAGCCCAGAACGAAGACGACGGGCGTCACTCCCCGCTCTCCTTCTCGGCCCACTTCTCCCACCGCGCCGGCCACGCCACGCGCACCAGCAGCGCCATGATCGCCGCCGCTCCCAGCGTGTAAACCGCGTGGTACGCCAGCCCCACCGGCAAAAATCCGAACACCAGCGGCCGCGCCGTCGACCAGTTCCAGAAGTCCTGGTGCAGCGCATAGTACGCCGCGATAAGCAGAATCAGAAGAATTTTCATTGTGCGATGGCGAACAAATGATCTTTACCACGAATGAAGATCATGCCGTTCGCAATCGCCGGCGAGGCCAGCACCGGCTCGCCGATCGAGTTCGTCCGCAGCACCGCGAACTCCGGCCCGGCCTGCACAACGTGGCTCTCCCCGTCTTCACTCGTGAAAACGATTTTTCCATCATAGGCCACTGGCGATCCCGCAAACATCGCGCCCGCCCCCGGCCGCTTCCCCTCGTACTTCACCGCCCCCGTCTTCGCCTCCAGGCACGTGATCAGCCCCCGGTCCGTCACCAGGTACACGTAGTCGCCATAGAAAATCGGCGACGGCACGTACGCCGTCCCCTTCGCGTAATCCCACAGCTTCGTCCCGTCGCCTCCCGCCCGGAACGCCCAGGCGTACTTGTCCGGATACCCGGCCGACACCACCACGATCCCGTTCCCCGACACCGGACTCGGCACCGCGTTGCCCTTCACCCCCGGCCCCCGCCACCGCTCCTTCCCCGTCTTCACGTCGTAGGAGATCACCACGTCGTTCGCCGTCGTAATCACCTCCTGCACCCCGTTCCCCTCAAGCACCATCGGCGTCGACCACGTCACGTCCACCGCCCGCTCCGCGCTCCACGCCACCGTCCCGTCCTTCCGCCGCAGCGCCACCAGTTTCGACTTCTGGTCGCTCGAATCGCACTGCAGAATCACCAGCTCCCCCGCCGGCACCGGCGATGTCCCCGGCCCCATCCCGATCGTCATGATCTTCCCCGGGTCTTATTTCCACAGCAGCTTCCCCGCGAAATCGTACGCGTACATTCCCTCGCTGCCGAAATACGCGTACACCGCTTTCCCGTCCGTCGCCGGCGTCGGCGCCGCGTAGCTCCCCGATTTGTGCCGCTCGTCGAACACGACCCCCTCGTATGCCGTCCGCTCCCACAGCACTTTCCCCGTCTTCCGGTCCAGGCATAGCACCACCAGTCGGTGCCGCACATCGGCTCCCATGCTGTCCGGATGCCGGAACGGCGTCCCGTTGATCGCGTGCTTCGGAGGCTGATGCCCCTCCGCCTTGCCCGCCTCGATGTCGGTCGTCAGGAAGATCCGGTCCCCCCATACCACCGGCGACGACCGCCCCCGCCCCGGGATCGCCGTCTTCCACGCAATGTTCTTCCCCGGCCCCCACTCCACGGGCAGATTCTTCTGCGCCGACACCCCGTTCGATCCCAGCCCCCGCCACTGCGGCCAGTTCGCTCCCGCGGCCAGCCCCGCCCCCAACACCATCCAAATGATCGCGACCATACCCCAGTTTACAGTGGTGGTTTCAGTTTCTGCCGCGTTTCCCGGGAACGCAGCATCAGAATCCGGTGGTGGTCCGCAAGCGTTACATTACAGGTACTCGCGGCGTCTCATTCAAATCGTCCTGCTAATCTGAAAGTTTCTGAATGTTGCAATCTTCCCTCCACCGCCTCGTCCTCCTCGTTGCCGTCCTCTCCATCCCGCTCTCCTCCCAGACCGCCGCGACCCTCTCCGGCACGGTGCGTGATGCTTCGGGCGGCCTTGTCCAGGGCGCCCAGGTCACCGTCAAGGAACTCGCCACCGGTCTCGTCCGGCAGACGGTCACCGGCCGCGACGGCACCTACATCGTTCCTGCCCTCCGCGCCGGTCAGTTCGAACTCCGCGCCACCGCCCCCGGCTTCCGCCCCCTGCTCCGCAAAGGTATCGAACTCACAGTCAACGAGTCCGCCAAACTCGACCTCGAGCTCGCCGTCGGCGCGGTCGACCAGGAAATCACCGTCACCGCCGCCGCCTCCCAGGTCAATACCTCCACGAACGAACTCGGCTACCTCGTCTCCGAGTCCGCCATGCGCGACCTCCCCTTGAACGGCCGCAACTACACCGATCTCGCCCTCCTCCAGCCTGGCGTCGTCGCCTACCCCCATCGCGACGGCGGCTCCGTCGTCGCCCACGGCCTCGGCATGAGCATCAATGGCCAGGACCCCCGTTCCAACGTCTACCTCATCGACGGCACCCCCCAGAACGACTTCACCAACGGCCCCGCCGGCTCCGCCGCCGGCACCGTCCTCGGCGTCGAAGCCATCCGCGAATTCCGCGTCGAGGTCAACAACTACTCCGCCGAGTTCGGCCGCAACGCCGGCGGCCAGATCAATACCCTCACCAAGTCCGGCTCCAACGAACTCCACGGCAGCCTCTACCACTATCACCGCAACGACAACTTCGACGCCCGCAACTTCTTCGACCCCGCCAAACGCCCCGAATTCAAACGCAACCAGTTCGGCGGCAGCCTCGGCGGCCCCATCCGCAAGGACAAGGACTTCTTCTTCTTCACCTACGAAGGCCTCCGCGACCGCCTCGGCCGCACCATCGTCTCCTCCGTCCCCGACGACAACGCCCGCCGCGGCATCCTCCCCGACCCCGCCCGCCCCGGCCAGACCCTCACCGTTCCCGTCAACACCGCCGTGGCGCCATTCCTTAACGAAATCCCCCCCGCCAACGGCGCTTCCCGTGGCGGTGGCCTCGCTGACTACGTCTTCGGCTTCGCCCAGTCCATCAACCAGCACTTCGTCCAGGGCCGCTACGACCGCAACTTCGGCAACTCCGGTCAGTTCTTCTCCCGCTACACCTTCGACGACGCCGTCCAGAACCTCCCCACCGACTTCCCCCAGTTCCCCCGCCAGTTCCTGTCGAAAAACCAGTTCCTCACCACCGAATATCGCCACGTCGTCTCCCCCCGCACCCTCCTCCACTTCCGCGGCTCCTTCTCCCGCACCACCACTTTCCAGAACGTCGAAGCCAACACCGCCACCCGCCTCCCCGAGTTCGTCCCCGGCCGCGGCCTCATGGGCAACTTCGACATCGGCGGCATGCCCCGCTTCGGCCCGCAGGCCTCCGCCAACCTCCGCCTAACACAAAACGTCTTCGGCTTCGAATCCGGCGCCAATCTCACCCGCGGCCACCATCTCCTCAAAATCGGCATGCTCGCCGAACGCTACCGCGACAACATGGTGAACCCCACCTTCTCCCTCGGCACCTTCACCTTCAACGACCTCCGCTCCTTCCTCACCAACACCCCCGCCCGATTCCTCGGCCTCACCCCCGCCGCCCAGTTCGACCGCTACTGGCGCTTCACCCTCATGGGCTTCTACCTCCAGGATTCGTGGAAAATTCACCCCCGCCTCACCATCAACCCCGGCATCCGCTACGAATTCGCCACCATGCCGGTCGATATCTATGGCCGTGATTCCGCTCTTCTCAACCTCTTCACTGATGTCAATCCCGTCTCCGGCCAGCTTTACCAGAACCCGACCAAGAAGAACTTCTCCCCCCGGTTCGGCTTTGCCTGGGACGTCTTCGGCACCGGCCGCACCGCCGTCCGCGGCGGCTACGGCCTCATTTTCAATACCAACAACCAGCAGAACCTGATCGTCACTGTAACGAATCCGCCCTTTACACCCCGCGTCAGCATCACCAATCCGACCTTCCCCAACCCGCCCTTCGAACGCGGTCTCGGCAACACCATTCGCCCCGTCGAATGGAACATTAAGAACCCGTACATGCAGACCTGGAACCTGAACCTGCAACACCAGTTGCCGGCGGGCATGGTCGTTACAGTGGGCTATGCCGGATCGCGCGGCGTCCACCTTCTGCGCTCCAACGACGTCAATATCGTCGAGCCCGTTCGTCAGGCCGACGGCACCCTCGTCTTCCCCGTCGGCGCCCCTCGCCGCAACCCCGCCTACACGACCATCGAGCTGAAATCTTCCGACGGCAACTCCTGGTATCACGCCGGCATCTTCGAAGTCCGCAAACGCCTCGGACGCGACTTGCAGTTGCAGAGCTCTTACACCTTCTCCCGCAACCTCGACACCACCCAGGCCTCCACCTTCTTCTCCGACGCCACCAACGGCACCACCTCCGCCATGCCCGAGTTCGCCGGCTTCAACTACAACAAGGGCCTCGCCGACTACCACGCCAAACACAACTGGGTCGTCAATTTCCACTGGGCCCTCCCCATCGCCCGCAATGCCGTCGGCGCCCGCAAAATCGCCTTCTCCGGCTGGCAGCTCGCCGGCATCACCAACATGCGCAGCGGCAGCCCGCTCACCGTTTTTGTCTCCGGCAACCGCTCCCGCTCCGGCTGGTTCCCCTCGCTCGGCCCGGGCCTCGGTCAGGACCGCCCCAGCCTCGCCCCCGGCTTCACCCATGAATCCGCCGTCCTCGGCAATCCCAACCGCTGGTTCGATCCCGCCGCTTTCGTCCTTGCCCCAGCCGGCCAGCTCGGCAACCTCGGCCGCGGCACCTTCATCGGCCCCAACCTCCGCACCGTCGATCTGTCGCTGTTGAAGAACTTCAAACTCGATCGCTGGAACGAACAGGCCCGCCTGCAATTCCGTATCGAGTCTTTCAATCTCTTCAACCGGGCCAACTTCGGCATCCCAAACGTCCTGGCGATCTCGACGACCACTGGCCCAATCGGGACCCTCGGCGCCGTCCGCAACACGATCACCACTGCTCGCCAGATCCAGTTGGGCTTGCGTCTCGAATTCTAGCCGTTACAATAGGGGATTCCCATGGCTTCCACCGTTGCCAATTCGCAGTCCGCTAAGGAGAAAAAGAAAACCATGCTCTGGTTACTGTTCGCCATCGGCGCCATGCTCTTTTGGGGCATTTACGGTCCGATTCTTCACGAAGGCCAGATCAAACTCGGCAACCCGCTCCGTGCGCTCCTCTGCGTCGGCGCGGCCTACTTCCTCCTCGGGGTGCTCGTCCCCATCGCCACCCTTTCCGCCTCCGGCGGCCTCGGTGAGTTCAACCCCCGCGGTGTCTGGTTCGCCACCCTCGGCGGCGCCCTCGGCGCGGCCGGCGCCATCTGCATCATCTGGGCCTTCCGCAACGGCGGTGTACCCAACTACGTTATGCCCATCGTCTTCGGCGGCGCGCCCCTCATCAACGTCATCATGACCATGGCCATGCACCCGCCCAAAGACAAGCCGAATCCGCTCCTCTATGTCGGCTACGTCGTCGTAGCCGCCGGCGCCGCCATGGTTTTCTACTTCAAACCCAAGGGCTAGGCCTTACCCGCCTTCCGCGTCTTTTTCTCGGGCGCCTGCGGCTTCGCTTCGGCCGCGGGCCCCGTCGATTCGCGCACCACGAGTTCCGGATCGATCACTAGCTCTCGCTGCGAATCGGCCTTCTCGGTCAGCATCGCGAAGATCTTCCTCCCCAGCGTGTCGCACGGGATATGCACAGTCGTCAGCGACGGCGTCATCATCTCCGACAGCGAGATGTTGTCGAAACCCGTCACTGAAACATCCTCCGGCACCCGCAGTCCCATCTCCCGCAACTGCCGCAGCACGCCCACCGCCATAAAGTCGTTCACGCATACGATCGCCGTCGGCATCATCCCCTCCCGCAGCAACTCCCGCACCGCCTCCCGGCCCCCTTCGAAGCCATCCTCAGATGCCACCGACCGGTGTTCCACCTGAGGATCGTACCGCGTCACCGCCTCCAGAAAGGACTGGTGCCGCGCGCTCAACGGCCCCAGCGAATCGTGATGCCCCACGAACGCCATCCGCCGGTGCCCCATCGCGTACAGGTACTCGACAACCCGCTGCATCCCTCGCTTGTACTGCGTCTTGATGCTCAGAATATTCGGCCGCGGACTGCCCACGTCGTAAACCACCGTCCGCACCTTCCGCTCTGACAGCTCGTCGAGCAGGTGCGGCGCAATCTCGGAAACGATCAGCGCCAGCCCCGCCACGCGCCGCCCCAGCATCAGTTGAACGTTCGCCACCAACCGCTCCGGATCGTAGTCAGTGTTGGCGATCAGCACCTCGTAGCCCTTCTCGTGTGCCTCGTTCTCCAACGCCCGGAACACGTCCACGAAAAACGGATTCTCGAGATTCGAAACCAGCAGCCCCAGCGTCCGCGACGCGCCGCCCGCCAGCGCCCGCGCATGAATATTCGGCAGGTACTTCAACTCCTCGACGGCTTTCAAGACCTTCGTCCGTGTGCTCGTCTTCACCACACCGATGTTGTTCAGCACGCGGGACACCGTCGCCGTCGACACTCCCGCCTTCGTTGCAACGTCTTGCAGGCTGCGCGTACTCATGCGCCTATGCTATCGCACCGGCCTGCCTATCGCTTCGCCGCGGACCGCTTCCCGATGCAATAGAGATACCCCGCCGTTCGCACGAAAATCTGCCCGTCGCTCACCGCCGGCGAACTCAGCGTGTAATCTTTCATTTCGTTTTCAGCCAGCACCTTGAATTCCGGCCCCGCCTGCAAAACCGTCACCAGCCCCTCTTCATTCGTTACATAAAGCTTCCCGTCGGCCAGCACCGGCGACGAGCTGTAGATCGCCGGCCGGATCCGCTTCCCGCCGTAAATCTCCGCCCCCGTCTTCGCGTCCAGACACCACAAGATTCCCCGGTCGTTCGTCACGTACAGGTACTTCCCGTCCGTCACCGGCGACGGTACGTCCGGCCCGTTCGGGTTCTGCCACACCACGTGCGACTTCGTCACGTCGCCCTTCCCGCCCGGCCGCAGCGCCGTCAGCGGCCGCACCCGCGTCGGCGCGTAAATCAGCCCGTCCCGCACCACCGGCGACGCGATAATCCGGTTCATCGGATTATTCTGCGGGTTCAAAACGTTCGCCCGCCACAGCTCCTTCAGCGACACCGGATCGTGCCCCGTCACCACGTCCCCGCCCGTAATGATGATCTCCGTCTGCTTCCCCCCGGTCCACACCGCCGGCGTCGTATAGCTGTCCGGCGACTCCACGATCGCCTCCGTCGGGCGCTCCACCTTCACCAGCGTCTTCCCCGTCTTCGGGTCGATCCGCAGAATGTAAGAGGCGTCGTCCGTTTTCATTCCGTGCAGCACCTGCACGTACAGCGCCCCATTCCACAGCAGCGGCGACGACGCGTATCCCCAGTTCAACCCGAACGCCCCGTAGTCCTTTTGAATGTCCCGCGACCACAACTCGTTGCCCGCGAAATCGAACGCCTTGAAAATCCCCGTGCCCGTCATCACGTACACGGCCTTCCCATCCGTCACCGGCGACGGCGACGACATGTTCTGCTTGTTGATCTTGTAATTCCCGCCCGCCAGCTTCTTCTTCCACTTCACCGTCCCCGCCCCGCGATCCACCGCCCACAACTGCAAATCGTCGTTTTCTGCAACGTTCAGGAAGATCGTTTCACCCCAGATGATCGGCGTAGCCCCGCTCCGCCCCGGCAATGCAAGCTTCCAGGTAACGTTTTCATCCGCCGACCACTTCACCGGCAGACCCTTCTCCTCGCTCACCCCGTCGAGCGACGGCCCCCGCCACTGCGGCCAGTTTCCCGCAGCCAGGCTCAGTCCGGTTCCCATCGCGATGATCCAGAGAAGTCGCATACCGCCCATCATATACCGCACACCGATTCCTCTTGACCGTGCCTATCAAAGTGATATCATTTATATAGCAATATCGGATTGACTACCAGGAGGTCCGTTGTGATCAAAGAGAATGCCATCTCCACCGCGTCCGGCTATACCATGCTCGCGGTCAACCTCGTCCTCTACCCCCTCGCCGTGATCACTATGATCAGCGCCAAGGGTGCCGAGCACTTCTCCCCCGGCATGCACATCGTCGCCGGCATCGTGCTGCTGCTCGTCGCCATCCTGCTCTCTTGCGGTTTCTTCACCGTTCACCCCAACAAAGCCGTCGTACTCCAGCTCTTCGGACGCTATATCGGCACCGCCCGGCAGGAAGGCCTTCGCTGGGCCAACCCCTTCTACGCCAAGATAGCCATCTCGCTCCGCACCCGTAACTTCGAAACGAACCGCCTCAAGGTCAACGACCACGACGGCAATCCCATCGAAATCGGCGCCGTCGTGGTCTGGAAAGTCGTCGATTCCGCCGAGGCGTCCTTCCAGGTCGACAACTATGAGCACTACGTGAACATCCAGAGCGAGGCCGCCCTCCGCAACCTCGCCACCCACTACTCCTACGACTCGCACGACGCCGACGGCCTCTCCCTCCGCGGCAACACCGCGGAGATCGCCGCCCGCCTCCAGCATGAGATCCAGGACCGCCTCTCCGTCGCCGGCGTAGCGGTTGAAGAGGCCCGCATCAGCCACCTCGCCTACGCCCCCGAAATCGCCGCCGCCATGCTCCAGCGCCAGCAGGCCTCCGCCATCATCGCCGCCCGGCAGAAGATCGTGGAAGGCGCCGTCGGCATGGTCGAAATGGCGCTCGAAATGCTCAACCGCCGCGAGGTCGTCCACCTAGACGAAGAGCGCAAGGCCGCCATGGTCTCCAACCTCCTCGTCGTCCTCTGCGGAGAACGCTCCACCCAGCCGGTCATCAACGCCGGTACCCTCCACCACTAAGGAGCCACCATGGCCGAGCGGAAATCGTTCCTCCTTCGCATCGACGCCCACACGCTTGACCTCGTCAAGCAGTGGGCCGACGACGATTTCCGCTCGCTCAACGGCCAGCTCGAGTTCATCCTCCGCGACGCCCTCAAGCGCGCCGGCCGCTGGAAGCCCCCCGCCAGGCCCGCTCCCCCCGATCCCGAATAACTCCCGCATTGCGCCCGTTCTTGCCCCTGCGCTATCGTGGCCCCGATGCGTAAATTCGCCCTTCTTCTCCTCGCCGCCGCCGCGCTCCTCGCCCAGCGCCCCGTCACCGAACCGCCCGCCTTCCCCCTCTGGTCCGGCGCCGCCCCCGGCGCCCTCGGCGACGGTGAAAAGGACATCCCCACCCTCACCCCCTGGATCGCCCGCAACCCCAACGGCAAGGCCGTCGTCGTCTGCCCCGGCGGCGGCTACGGCGCCCTCGCCGTCGATCACGAAGGCCGTCAAATCGCCCAGTGGCTCAACTCCCAGGGCATCTCCGCCTTCGTCCTCCGCTACCGTCTCGGGCCGAAGTACCGCCACCCCGTCATGCTCAACGACGCCCAGCGCGCCCTCCGCACCGTCCGCGCCCGCGCCGCCGAATTCCGCGTCAACCCCGCCAAAATCGGCATCATGGGCTTCTCCGCCGGCGGCCACCTCTCCGCCACCGCCGCCACCCACTTCGACGCCGGCAACGCCTCCGCCGAAGACCCCGTCGAACGCGCCTCCTCCCGCCCCGATTTCGCCATCCTCGTCTATCCCGTCATCACCTTCACCGAAGATCCCTACGTCCACAAAGGCAGCCGCCGCAACCTCCTCGGCGACAACCCCGACCCCAAACTCGTCGAAACCCTTTCCAACGAACGCGCCGTCACCCGCGAAACGCCCCCGACGTTCCTTTTCCACACGAACGCCGACGCCGGCGTTCCTCCCGAAAACAGTGTGCTCTTCTACCTCGCACTCCGCAAGCATGGCGTCCCCGCCGAACTGCACATCTATGAAAACGGTCCCCACGGCGTCGGTCTCGCCTGGAGCGACCTCGCTCTCTCCTCCTGGCCTGCCCGCCTTGCCGACTGGCTGAAAAATCGCTAGCAAAGTTGACTTTCCAGCCTGCTGTTTGCTGTAATGATTCTCATAACAGCAGCGTTCCTCGGTAGCTCAACGGTAGAGCATTCGGCTGTTAACCGAAGGGTTGTAGGTTCGAATCCTACCCGGGGAGCCAAACTTTTCAAGTAGTTACAGTGCGTGGTCGTTACTGAACTACAGTTGGTGTAGCGGAAAACGTAGAAGGTGCTTCAAGCTCCTCCGTTTTCCGCTTTTCATTTGCACGTTGCCGGCGCGCCGCCCGCAAGGCTTCCACCGCTGCCAAAGCCTCTCGTTTCGCCTCCATCCTGATGTGGGAGTAGTGGCGGAGCATCTGGGTGCTGACGTGCCCAGCGACGGATCGGATCACCTCATCTGAGGCGCCCGCTTCTGCCAACACGGTGATGTAGGTGTGTCGGCCGTCATGGAACCGGCATCGCACCCCGGCCAGTTTCTTGACCTTCACCCATGCCGTCTTCAGACTGCAAACCGGACGGGTAGGATCCGTCGGCTGCGGCTTCCCGGCGGGGAAGCAGTAGTGCTCCGGAAGCGCCGCCCCAAACTTCCCCGCAAACCACTTCGCGTGGTCT
>CAYMTH010000059.1:0-232 GCA_964393235.1 uncultured Solibacteraceae bacterium
GGCTGTAGGCACAGAGGTAGAAGAACAACAGGGGCCGCGGCACATGCTGATCGCAGGCATGGCCGGGCACCTCGGGCCCACCCTCTACCGCTCCGAAGACAGCGGCCGCACCTTCCGCGAAGTCAAACGTCCGCCCGCCTTCCCGAAGGCTCCCGAGGGCGCCGCCGGCCGCGTCGTCGATCACACCTTCTGGCTCACGCCGGGGCACCGCTCGCAGCCCGGCGTCTGGTAC
>CAYMTH010000059.1:242-4460 GCA_964393235.1 uncultured Solibacteraceae bacterium
AGGGCTCTTCCGCAGCGAGGACCACGGCGAGACATGGGAAGGCGTCAGCGGGTTCAACGACCATCCGATGCGCCCGCTCTGGTGCGCCGACGGCGAGCAGGGGCCGCCCGACGGCGCCCGCCTGCACTCCATCAACGTCGACCCGCGCGACCCCAACCACCTCTACCTCGGCATGTCCTCCGGTGGCGTCTTCGAATCCACCGACGCCGGCGCCAGTTGGGCTCCGCTCAACCGCGGCTGCTCGGCCGAGTTCCTGCCCTCGCCCGACGCCGAGTACGGTCACGACCCGCACTGCGTCCGCGTCCATCCGACTCACCCCGACCGCCTCTACCAGCAGAACCACTGCGGCATCTACCGTCTCGACCGCCCGTCGAACGAATGGATCCGCATCGGCAGGAAGATGCCGAAGAAGATCGGCGACATCGGCTTCCCGATGGTGCTGCACCCGCGCGATCCGGAGACATGCTGGGTCTTCCCGATGGACGGCACGCAGGTCTGGCCGCGGACCAGTCCGGGCGGCCAGCCGGCCGTCTACCGCACCTCCGACGCCGGCCGCACCTGGCAGCGGCTGGACAAGGGCCTGCCGGCGGAGAACGCCTGGTTCACCGTCTACCGGCAGGCCATGACGGCGGACAATGAAAAGCGCGTGGGCCTCTACTTCGGCACCACGGGCGGTGAGGTCTGGGCCAGCCGGAACGAGGGCGAAGCGTGGAAGTGCCTGGCCTCCCACCTGCCGCGGATTCATTCCGTGGAGGCGGCGGCTTGACGGTCTACGTACCCGGGCCGTTGCGGTCCTACACGCGGAACCGTTCCGAGGTGGAAGCCGCGGGGGACACGGTCGGCGAAGTGCTCTTCGATCTCGACGCGCGGTATCCGGGCATGCGGTTCCGGATGATCGACGAGCAGGACCAGATCCGGCGGCACATCCGGATCTACGTCAACCAAGAAGAAGCGCGGACCCTGGAGACCAGGGTCCGCGCCGGGGATGTCCTGCAGATTCTCTGCGCGATCAGCGGTGGAAGAATCTAGAAGACGAAGCGGAGGCCGAACTGGATGTTGCGCGGATTGCCGCCGAGGACGATCTGGCCGAACAGCGGATTGGCCACGTCCATGGTGGCGCCGCGCGCATCGAGGGCGGGCGTGTTGGAGATGTTGTAGAACTCGCCGCGGAACTGGAGGTTGTAGCGTTCCCCGATGCGGGTGTTCTTCAGCACGGAAACGTCAAAGTTGACGCGGCCCGGTCCGCGCAGCCGCGGCTGGCTCACCGAGTCGTTAGGCAGCGTGTAGGGGGCGGCCCGCTCAAACGCGGTCGTATCGAACCAGCGGGTCAGCGACTGCTGGCCGTCGGGCAGCACCGGGTCCTTCAAGCGGTTGGCGCGGCCGTTGGTCGAGCTGAAGTTGAACAGGTTGGTGGTGTCCGGACCGGTGATCATGACCGGGCGGCCCTTCTGCAGCACGGTGATGCTGGAGACCTGCCAGCCGCCGGCGATCTTCTGCAGAACCGGGGCGGCGTCGTTCAGGAACTTGCGGCCCTTGCCGAACGGCAGGTCGTAGAGGTAGCTGACCACCAGGCGCTGCGGGATGTCGTTGGCCTCGATGCCCTTGTTGTATCGGGCATCGTAGAGGTGGTTGGACGGCCCGACGACCCAGGTGTTGGACTGCATCGTGTTGGCGATGGTCTTCGACCCGGTAAAGGAGGCCGACAGCGTCATGCCGTTCGAGTACTGCTTTTCCAGGCGCATGTACCAGCTCTGGTAGCTCATGTCGGCGTAGGGGTCGCGGCCGATGAGCGGGTCGACGACCTGCGGGTAGGGCCGTAGCGCCTGGCGCGCGGCGATGGTGCGGCCGGAGAGGGCGCCGGAGGTGATCTTGCCGAAGAACGGATTCGGGACCGGAGCGAGCAGCTGGTTGCCGAGGCTCATCAGCACCGGGTCGTTCTGGTTGCGCTGGCGGTTCCAGTACAGGTGCGTGGTCTTCGAACCGACGTAGGCGACTTCGAACATCGTGTTCGAGTTCAGCATGCGCTGGATGGAGAACGACCAGTTGCCGAGGTAGGCGTTCGGGCGGTTGCGGACGTCGGCGCGGACGTTCTGGCCGGCGAAGTTCGTGTTGCGGTCCGGCACGATGATGCCGCCCGCGAACGGGTTGGACCACGACGACCCGACCGGCGGGGTGTTCGGGAGGGGGTTCGGGTCGCCGAGGAAGAGGGCGTTGGAGAGGAAGCTGCCGTTGCCGAAGTCGGTGGCGGCGGCGTTGACGCCGACGTAAGTGGCGTAGAAGATGGCCGCGCCTGTGCGGATGACGGTCTTCGGGTTCAGCTGGTAGGCGATGCCGACGCGCGGGGAGAAGTTTTTCCGGTTCGGATCCGACTGGTAGCCGCCGGGCTCGATCAACTTGAAGGTGCCTTTGGTGCCGGCGACGGGGTCATTGGCTTCAAAGTCGATGTAGCCGATCTGGCCGAACTTTTCGGCGTAGGGCGTGGTGTATTCCCAGCGGAGGCCGAGGTTGAGGGTCAGCTTGTCGGTGACGCGCCAGTCGTCCTGGATGTAGGTGCCCCAGTAGCGCTGGTAGAGGAACAGGGGGCGGGTGATGGTGATGGCGCCGGCCTGGGGCACGCCGAGCAGGAAGCTGGCGAAGCCGTGGCCGGAGTTGAGCGCGGTGGCCGTCGGGTCCGGGCCCTGGGAATAGAGCCGGTCGAAGATGTACTGGCCGGCCGACTGCTGGGAGTTGAAGGCGTTCAGTTTGATCAGCTGGTGCTCGAAGCCGGCCTTGATCTTGTGGCGGGTCTTGATGAGCGTGGCGTGATACTGAGCGTGCCAGGTGTCCTGCGGGTTGAGGTTACGGCCGACGCCGCCGAGCTGGTCGAACTCGTTGGGGGCGGCGCCGGTGACGGCGAGGCCCGCGCCCTGAGCGTAGGTCTGAATCGAGATCTGCGGGAACTGCTGGAAGAGGATGTTGCGGGTGACGGCGTTGGAGAAGCCGAGCGAACCGACGTCGAAGCCTTCGCTCAGCGGGCTCGAGTCGAACTGGAGGCGGGTGTAGGAGATGCGGCCTTCGCCGATCATGGTCGGGCTGAAGGTGGAGGTGAGCGAGATGAGGGCGCTGTTGGCCGGGTTGGAGCTGAGCGACCGGGGCGGGAAGGCGGGGTTGAGGGCGACCTGGGTGGTGGACTTCAGTTCGCGCCCGCCGTAGCGGCCGTAGAGGCGGTGGCGGTCGTTGACGATGTGGTCGATGCGGCCGAACCAGGAGTCGGAGTTGGTGATGGCCTTGCCGACGCGGAAGTAGTTATTGACGAGCGACGGGCCTTCGCCGGCGCGGTTGGATTCGCCCCAGAAGGGGATGACGCGCGAGGAGATCGGGTGAACGCGGTTGGAGGGGATGCGGTTTCCGGGGAAGGGATCGCGGATGAAGCCGCCGGCGGGGTTGGGGCGGGTGGTGGTGTAGTCGTAGATGGTGTTCAGGCGGCCGTTACGGTCGAAGGTCTGGGAGAAGTCGCCCTGTTTCTGGATCGAGGTGGGGACGGTGAGAAGAGCCTGGTCGGGGCTGCCCTGCCGGGTGCCCTCATAGATGGCGAACCAGAAGGTGCGGTCCTTAAGGATGCGTCCGCCGGCGCCGGCGCCGAACTCGTTGCGCTGGAAGAGGCCCTTGGGAACGCGGTTGCGATTGTTCTGCCAGGAGTTGGCGTTGAGGTGATCGTTGCGGAGGAACTCGTAGGCGACGCCGTGGAGCTGGTTGGTACCGGACTTGGTGGCGACGTTGACGATGCCGCCGGCGGCGCGGCCGAACTCGGCGGAGTAGGTGGAGGTTTCGACCTTGAACTCGCCGACGGCTTCGAGCGGGACGGTGTAGGCGTTGCCGGACTCGGTGGTGCCGCGGGATTCGCCGCCGTCGATGAGGACGCCGTTCTGCTGGGCGAGGCCGCCGTTGATCTGGGAGGTGGTGGAGACGCCGACGATATCCTGGCCGGTGCCGCGCTGGCCGGAGGTGGGCAGGACGCCCGGGGCGGTGGCGGCGAGGGCGAGCGGGTTGCGGCCGAGGAGGGGGAGTTCGACGACGCGGCGCTGTTCGACGACCTTGCCGAGGCCGGAGGTCTGGGCTTCGAGCTGGACGGCGGTGGCGGTGACCTCGACGGCCTCGGTGACGGTGCCGACTTCGAGGGTGACGGCGACAGTGGCGGTGAGGCCAACGGTGAGGCGGAGGGCGGAGACGCGGGAGGGG
>CAYMTH010000059.1:4470-14195 GCA_964393235.1 uncultured Solibacteraceae bacterium
CGTACTCGCCGGGTTGGAGGTTGGTGAGGTAGTAGAGACCGGCGGTGTTGGTAGTGGTCCGGGTGGTCACGTTTGTTGCAGTGTTCCGGATGGCGACGGCGGCTTCGGGGATGGAGGCGCCCGAGGAGTCGGAAACGGTGCCGGTAACGGTGGCTCGTTCGCCCTGGGCGAATAGGCCGAGGGCTAGCAGCGTGCAGAGACTGACGAGGCGTGCAGCTTTTCTTAGGATGCGCATAAGGCTGGATGGAGCATATATGCGAAGCGGGGGTTAATACAACGTTACGGGTAGTTCTCTAACGGTGGGTTAACGGGGGTATGCGGGTGTATATAATCATTCGGTGCCAGACGCGCGTACCGAGCTAGATGCCATTTTGAACAGTCCGCATTTCCGGCAGAGCCGGCGGTGTTGCGAGCTTTTGCGTTTCGTGGTGGAGCGGGCGCAGGCGGGCGATCTCGACGTATTGAAAGAGCGGTCGATCGGGGTGGAGTTGTTTGGCCGGTCGCCGGATTATGACACCGGGAAGGACTCGATCGTACGGGTGGCGGCGAACGAGGTCCGGAAGCGGCTGGCGGATTACTACAAGACGAATGAGCCGGGGACGGCGCGGATTGAGTTGCCGGTGGGAAGTTATGTTCCGCTGATCGTGGCGGCGCGGCCGGTGGAGGCGCCGACGCCGGCGGTGGTGGCGGTGGAGGTGGAGGCGCGGCCGAGGGGCTGGCGGTGGGGGGCGGTGTTGGCGGTGGCGGCGGGTTTGCTGCTGGTGGCGGCGGTAGGGTACGGGTTGAGTTCGGCGGGTCGCGGGGAAGAGAAGAAGGCCGGGCCGGGGTGGCCGTTGTCGGAGGTGACGGGGCCGGGGCAGCGGACGACGCTGGTTCTGGCGGATGCGAACGCGGCGATGCTGGGGGTGATGCGGGGGACGCCGGTGACGTTGGACGAGTATCTTCAGCCGGGGTTCGCGAAGCAATTAGAGATATTTAAGGAGAAAGTTCCGGTGATCGGGAACGTGATCGCGGGGTCTCCGTTGACGTCGCTGGCGGACGCGACGTCGGCGCTGCGGGTGGGGCAGATGCTGGGACCGTGGAGCGGGGCGCTGGAGGTCCGGTCAGCGCGAGAGTTGCGGATGCGGGACCTGCAGGAAGGGAATTTCGTGTTTCTGGGGAGTCCGTTGAGCAATCCGTGGGTGGGGCGATTTGCCGAGCGGCTGCAGTTCCGGGAGCAGAGCGGGGCGCCGGGGAAGCGGGAATTTTTGAACGTCCGGCCGCAGGGAGCGGAGGAGCGGGTGTACCGGAGTTTTGAATGGACGGGGACGAGGGGGGGCGAGTATGCGACGATCGCGGTGCTGCCGATGGAGTCGGGAAGGGGGCGGGCGCTGATCGTGCAGGGTCTGCATCAAGAGGGAACCGAGGCCGCGTTCACGATGCTGGCGAGCCGGGAGGGGCGGGAGCGGTTGCTGGGGGCGCTGGGATTGAACGAACAGGGGGCGCGGGGCCAGGCATTCGAGGTTCTGCTGCGGTTTCAGGCGATGGCGGGGGTGGCGCACGAGGCCGAGGTGGTGGCGGTGCGGCGGGGCGAGCCTGTGACACAGGCCCGCCGGTGAGGCCCCCTGCGATTCGCAGCGCGGTTTTGGGGGGTGAATTTCGTGTTTTCAGTCATTTGCGGGGGACAGAGTTGGGTTCCTTTGTCAGGCTCCGCAAGAAGTCCTAACGTCCGAGTGGGAACGTTAAGGGTAGGTTACGTCGAGGTTACGCCTGGAGGGAGGCGCGGTTTTCGTAGATCTTGGCGAAGGCGGCGGCGATGTCGTCCATGTCGGAGGGGGACCCGAGGAGGTAACGGTGTTCCATCCAGACGGCTTCGCGACAGGCCTGGTTGGAGTTCGGGCAGAGCTCGTTGTAGCGGGCGAAGGAGGGGTCGTAGAGGGGGTTGTTGAAGAGCGAGTGGGCGTAACCGGAGGATGCCGGGACGCCCTCGGCGGTGAGGGCTTCGAGGAAGCGGGCGCGGGAGAGGCCGAACTCGGATTCGACGAAGCGGAGGCAGTAGATGTGCCACGCGTGACCAGTGGCAAACGATGGTACGGCCATGGGGTGGATGCCGGGGATCTGTTTGAGTTTCGCGGTGAGGTAGGCGCCGTTGGCCTGGCGGCGTTGGGTTTGTTCGGGGAGGCGTTCGAGCTGGGCGAGGAGGATGGCGGCCTGGAATTCGGTAAGGCGGTAGTTCCAGCCGAGGCGGTGGTGTTCGTACCAGGGGCGGCCTTTTTTGCGGCCGACCCAGACGAGGGACTCGGCGATTTCGGCGAGGGCGGGGTCGTTGGTGACGATGATGCCGCCTTCGCCGGCGGTCATATTTTTGGACGCCTGGAAGGAGAAGGTTCCCATGGCGCCGATGGAGCCGAGGGGGCGGTTGTTCCAGGAGCCGCCGTGACCGTGGGCGGCATCCTCGAGGACGGGGAGGCCGTGGCGGTTGGCGATGTCGAGGATGGACTGCATGTCGGCGGGGAGGCCGGCGAAGTGGACGGGGATGATGGCGCGGGTTTTGGAGGTGATGGCGGCTTCGAGCCGGGCGGGGTCGAGGTTGAGGGTATCGAGTTCGATGTCGCAGAAGACGGGGACGGCGCCGATGTTCATGGGGGCGCTGGCAGTGGCGATGAAGGTGTAGGGCGGGACGATGACTTCGTCGCCGGGTTGGACGCCGAGGGCGCGGAGGGAGACCTCTAGGGCGGCACTGCCGTTGACGCAGGCGATGCCGAACTGGCAGCCGTGGGCGGCGGCGAACTTGTGCTGGAACTCGGCGACCTTGGAGGGGGAGGCGGCGTTGGCGAGATCCTCGCCGAGGGTGTAGCGCCACCACTGGCCGCTCGAGAGGACTTCGAGGGCGAGTTGTTCTTCGCGGGGGCCGTGGACGGGCCAGGCGGGGAAGGGGGCGGTGCGGACGGGTTGGCCGCCGAGCAGGGCGAGTTGACTCATCGGGGATTCTCCGGGGGTTGTGGGAAATGCTGGTCGAGGACGAGGCCGGCGACGCCGAGGACGCCGGCGCCTTCGCGGACGTTGGCGTAGCGGAGGCGGACCTGGGAGGAGGCCTCGCGGAGCGCCTGGCGGCGGACGGTGGCGACGATCTGATCGAGGAACTCCGGGCCGGCGACGGCGAGGCGGGAGTCGAGGACGATCAGGCCTGGGTTAAAGAGATTGACGAGATTGGCGATGCCGAGGCCGAGGGAGCGGGCGACTTCGGCGGCGACGTTGGAGGCGACTTTGTCGCCGCGGCTGGCGGCTTCGAAGACCATCCAGCCGGTGACCTTGTGTGGCTTGCCGTGGGCGAGGTCGAGGACCTCACTCTTTCCGCCTTCGGAAAGAATGCGGCGGACGCGGGACTCGACGGCGCGGAGGCCGGCGACGGCTTCGAGGCAGCCGAAGCTGCCGCAGGAGCAGACGGGGCCGTCGGGGGCGACGTGGGTGTGGCCGAACTCGCCGGCGGCGGAGCCCTGGCCGTAGAGGAGGCGGCCGTCGACGTAGAGACCGGCGCCGATGCCGGAGCCGTAGTCGATGTAGATCATGCTGGTGGCGCCGGATTCGGCGGGTTCGGCCTGGTGTTCGGCGACGGCTTTGGCGCGGGTGCGGGTTTCGACAAGGACGGGGAGGGCAAACTCGCGGGTGAAGATCTCGCGGAGGGGCACATCCTTCCAGAAGGGAATCGTGGAGGAGGTGAGGGTGACGCCTTCGCGGCGGTCGACGAGGCCGGGGTCGGCGATGCCGATGCCCATGGGAAGCACGCCTGCTTTGCGGATCGCCTTTTTCGTGGCGGACAGGAGCTGGCGGAGGAGCCCTTCTTTGCCGGCGTCGAGGCGGGCGGGTTCGGAGTGGAGGAGGCGGAGGGAGGGGCGGAGGTCGGTGACGCCGGCGGAGACCGTTTCGTCGTCGAACTCGATGCCGACGATGGAGCGGTAGTCCGCATTCAACTGGACCAGGACGCCTTTGCGGCCGAGGCGGCTTTGCTCGACGCCGGCTTCTTCGACGCGGCCCTCCTCGAGGAGTTCGCGAACGAGTTGAGAAGTGGCCGAGAGACGGATGCCGGTGAGGGCGTGGATGCGGGCGCGGGAGACCGGACCGAGGCGGCGGAGGAGCGCCTCGATCATCTGCTTATCGCGATCCGGCTTCGGAGTCACCAGCCTTACGATAGCCGATTCTTTTCGTTTTCGGCAAGAAGTATCTTCCGGCCCAGCGGTATATGCCCGGGTTTTGTTCGCGGTAAGAAATAAATCGCTTGACTGGTTTCCGGGGCACCCGTAATCTGAGGGGGAGCGATGGCGCCCGAATCACCGCACTTACGGCGCGTGCTGGGCTTGTGGGATCTGATCCTTTACGGAATCGTGCTGGTGCAGCCGATCGCGCCGGTGCCGCTATTCGGCATTGCGCAGCAGCTATCGGCCGGGCACGCGGTGACGACGATCGTGCTGGCGATGGCTGCGATGGGGCTGACGGCGGTGAGCTACGGGAAGATGGCGGCGTTGTATCCGTCGGCGGGCTCCGCGTACGCCTACGTGAGCCGGGGCGTGCATCCGGTGGCGGGGTTTCTGGCCGGGTGGGCGATGTTTCTCGATTATTTGTTGGTGCCGCTGATCTGCACCATTTACGGGGCGATCACGCTGCAGCGGCTGATGCCGGCGGTGCCTTACGCGGCGTGGGTTGTTGTTTTCGCCACGGGGATGACGCTGTTGAATCTGTGGGGCATCCGGTTCACAGCGCGGGCGAGCTGGATTCTCATGCTGGTGACGACGGGGGTGATCTCCGCGTTTTTGTGGCTGGCGGTGCGGTATCTGCTCGACGCGGGCGGGGCGGGCGCGCTGGTGTCCGCGACGCCGTTTTATGACCCGGCGACGTTTCGCTGGGGGACGGTGCTGACGGCGACGTCGGTGGCGGCGTTGACCTACGGCGGCTTTGACGGGGTGACGACGCTGGCGGAGGAGGTGAAGAATCCGCGGCGGAACGTGATGCTGGCGGCGGTGGGCGTGGTCCTCTTTACCGGGCTGTTCGGCGGGTTTCAGATCTATATTGCCCAGCTGGTTTGGCCGGATTTCCGGACGTTCGGGAATCTGGAGACCGCCTTTCTCGACGTGAGCCGGAAGGTGGGCGGGGAGCGGATGTTTCAGGCGCTGGCAGCGGTGCTGATCGTGGCGAGTTTCGGGAGCGGACTGACGGCGCAGACGGGCGTGGCGCGGCTGCTGTTCAGCATGGGGCGGAGCGGCTCGCTGCCGAAGTTTTTCGCACACCTGGACGCGCGGACGGCGTCGCCGGTGTGGAACGTGACGCTGGTCGGGGTGATGGCGGGGGCGGGGGCGCTGGTGCTCAACTACGAGCGGTCGGCGGAGCTGATCAATTTCGGGGCGTTTCTGGCGTTTATGGGGGTGAACGCGGCGGTGATCCGGCACTCGCTGGCGACGGGGCGGCGGGAGCCGGGGCACGGGCTGTGGGGCGGTATCGTGCTGCCGGGGTTGGGATTTCTGTTCTGTTTTTCGATCTGGTTGAACCTGTCGCGGCCGGCGCAGATCACGGGAGGCCTCTGGTTCGCGGCGGGGTTGCTGTTTCATCTGTGGCAGCGGCGGCGGACGGGCGGGGCCGCGCCGGAATTTGAATTCGAGGGGTAACTGGTATGCGAGTCGCGTGGATTGGGATGCTGCTGACGGGCGCGTTGTTCGGGGCGCCGGGGGATCCGGCGCTGATGCCGCTGCCGGCAAAGATGCAGCGTTTGAGCGGGACGCACCGCGTGGACGCCTCGTTTCGGATCGCGTACCAGCGCGCGGCGGCGCCGCGGTTGCAGCGGGCGGGGGCGCGGTTTCTGGAACGGCTGACGGCGCAGACGGGGATTCCGTTGAAGCGGGGGCTGGCGTCGAGCGTGGGCGCGGCGAGTTTCATCATCGACTGCGCGCAGACGGCTGACGCGCCGCTGCGGCTGGGCGAGGACGAATCGTACCGGCTGCAGGTGAACGTGGAACAGACGCGGCTGACGGCGAACACGATCGACGGGGCGCTGCGCGGGCTGCAGACCTATCTGCAACTGGTGACGGTGGACGAGCGCGGGTTCGGGGCGCCGTCGATGATCATCGAAGATGCGCCGCGGTTTCCTTGGCGCGGGCTGCTGATCGACGTGACGAGCCATTTCATGCCGGTGCCGGTGATCGAGCGGACGCTGGACGCGATGGAGGCGGTGAAGCTGAACGTGTTCCACTGGCACCTGACCGACGACCAGGGGTTCCGGGTGGAGAGCAAGGTGTTCCCGAAGCTGCACACGCTGGGGACGGAGGGGGATTTTTACACGCAGGCCGAGATCCGGCACATCATCGAATACGCGCGGGACCGCGGGATTCGCGTGCTGCCGGAGTTCGATATGCCGGGGCATTCGGGGACGTGGCAGATCGGGTACCCGGAACTTGGCAGCGCGCCGGGGCCGTATTCGATTATCCATACGTTCGGGGTCTACGATCCGGCGCTGGACCCGACGAAGGAGGCGGTGTACGCCTTTATCGACCGGCTGGTGGGGGAGATGGCGGCGCTGTTTCCGGACGAGTATTTTCACATCGGCGGCGATGAGGTGAACGGGCGGCAGTGGAAGCAGAACGCGGCGATTCAGTCGTTCATCCGGCAGCGCGGATTGAAGGACGAGGCGGGGCTGCAGACGTACTTCAACCAGCGGGTGCTTCCGATTTTGAAGAAGCACGGCAAGAAGATGATGGGGTGGGACGAGATTCTGCACCAGGACCTGCCGAAGGACATCATGGTGGAGTCGTGGCAGAATCACGAATCTCTGGCGCTGGCGGCGCAGCGGGGGTACAAGGGGCTGCTTTCGTACGGTTATTATCTGGACCACTTGAAATCGGCGGGCGCGTACTATTCGGTGGACCCGTTCGGGGGACCGGGGGCGGCGCTGACGGTGGAGCAGCGGAAGAACATTCTGGGTGGGGAGGCGTGCATGTGGACCGAGTTCATCAGCCCGGAGACGATCGATTCGCGAATGTGGCCGAAGAGCGCGGCGGTGGCGGAGCGGTTCTGGTCGCCGGAGAGCGTGACCGATGTTGACGACATGTACCGGCGGCTGGACTTGGTGACGCACCGGTTGACGTTTGCGGGCGCGCGGCACGAGTTGAACTACGAACCGATGTTGCGGCGGATCGCGCCGGGCGCGCCGGCGGAGGCGCTGCGGGTGTTCGCCGATACGCTGGATCCGCTGGGGATCGAGCACCGCGAGGTGTTCCAGCGCTACACGCAGGAGACGGAGCTGAACCGCATGGTGGACGCGGCGCGGGGCGACAGCGCGGCGGTGCGGCGCGTGGAGGCGGACGTGCGGGAGTGGTTGCGTACGCCGACGCCGGAGCGGGAGGCGGCGATCCGGCGTGCGCTGTCGGCGTGGCGGGATAACCACGCGCGGTTGACGCCGCACGGGGCGGGGAGCGCGTTGCTGCGGGAGTTTCTGCCGCTGTCAGGGAACCTGGCGACGCTGGGCGCGCTGGGGCTGGAGGCGATGGACCGGATTGCGGCGCGGCGCGGGGACGCGGCGTGGGCGAAGGGGCAGGCGGCGGTGGTGGCGGAGATGGCGAAGCCGCGGCTGGAGGTGATTCTGGCGGCGACGCGGCCGGTGGTGCTGCTGTTGGAGGCGGCAGGGCGATAATCGAGGCGCTATGATGATCCCAATCTCTTCCCGTTTGCGGGTTGGAGAGGAGGAGGTTCGGGATGAACTGCGCGAGGTGTGGAACGGCTCTTGCGGCGGGAACGCCGGCATGTTTGCGGTGCGGCGCGCCACAGGTGGCGCCCGGGGCGGCGGCGTGTCCGCGGTGCCGGAACGCGGTGCATCCGCAGGCGCCGCAGTGCCACGTGTGCGGGTTGCCGCTGGGGGCGGCGCAGGCGCATCCACAGGCGTACCCGCATCCCCATCCGCATCCACATCCCCAGGCGCAGGCGCAACCGCAGCATCCGCATGCGCACCATCATCATCCGACGGCGACGGGGCCGCAGCCGGGGACGGTACCGTGTCCGCGATGCCGGTCGCAGGTGCAGATCGGTTCGCGATCGTGCCCGACGTGCGGATTTACACCGGGAATCGGGGCGGCGCCGGTGGCGCCGGTCAAATCCGAAAGCCTGGTTTCGAACTTCTGGTCGCAGCTCGATAAGCACGCGAGCCTGGACAAGCTGGAGGGGTTCAGCTTGAAGGAGATGTTCTCGGAGGTGCTGCGGAAGCGGACGCAGGAGGAGGTGGACGACTACTTCCAGGTGGGGTCGCGGCTGACGACGCCGGAGATCGTGAACGTGCCGACGGGGTGGCCGAAACCGTGGTTTTTCGGCCGGATTCTGGGGTTTGTGCTGGCGATGTACTTCGTGATGTACATCGCGTTCCACCAGTTTCAGAACACCATCATTCTGCCGGGCATGATGATGACGGGCGCGCTGGCGATGCCGTTCGCGACGGCGATTCTGTTCTTCGAGTTGAACGCGCCGCGGAACGTTTCGTTTCAGCGCGTGCTGACGCTGGTGTGCGCGGGGGGCGTGCTGTCGATATTCGTGTCGCTGATCGGGTTTCAGATCTCGAAGCTGCACTACCTGCTGGGCGCGCCGGCGGCGGGGATCATCGAGGAGATCGGGAAGCTGGTGACGGTGGTGATGATGGTGCGGAAGGGCGACAAGCTGTACATCCTGAACGGGTGCCTGTTCGGGGCGGCGGTGGGGGCGGGGTTCGCGGCGTTCGAATCGGCGGGGTATGCGTTCAACGCGTTCCTGGGTTCGCTGCCGGACAAGTCGCAGGCGGGGATCCTGTTCGCGGCGGGCAACATGGTGACGTCGATTACACTGCGCGGGATCCTGGCGCCGTTCGGGCACGTGGCGTGGACAGGGATTACGGCGGGGTTGCTGTGGCGGGCGCGGGCGCACAAGGCGTCGATGGCGGACGCGTTCGCCGATGGGAAGTTCCTGCGCGGGTTTTTGCTGGTGGTACTGCTGCATGCGACGTGGAACTTTACGGCCGGGTTCGGGCTGATTCTGGGGCTGCCGTTCATGGCGCTGGTCGGGGTGGTGAGCTGGTATCTGGTGTTCGGCATCGTGCAACAGGGGCTGCGTCAGGTGCAGGCGGCGCAGTCGCTGACGAAGACGGCGCTGGTGCGGACGTTCGATCCGAGCGCGGCCGGGAAGGGGTTGTAGGAATGAATCGAAGAGCTTTTCTACCGTTGACACTGGCGCCGTTGTTGCGCGGCGAGGTGTACGAGTACGGGCCGGATTCGGCCCGGCGGCCGGGCGTGCCTGTGGGGAAGGTGACGCAGCACGTGTGGGCGTCGAGCCGCGTCTATCCGGGGACGACGCACGACTACTGGGTCTACGTGCCGGCGCAGTACGACGGGCGGACGCCGGCGGCGGTGATGTTCTTTCAAGACGGGCGGACGTTCGTCAATGAGACGGGCGCGTTCCGGGTACCGATCGTTTTCGACAACCTGATTCACAAGGGCGAGATGCCGGTGACGATCGGGATTTTCGTGCAGCCGGGCCTGCTGCCGGCGCCGTCGGCGGCGGCACAGGCGCGCTACTATCGCAGCCACCAGTACGACGCGGTGAACGGTCGCTATGCGCAGTTTCTGGCTGAGGAGATGCTGCCGGAAGTGGGGAAGGCCTACAAGCTCACCGACGACCCGAATCTGCGGGCAATCTGCGGATCGTCGTCGGGCGGGAACTGTTCGGTGATCGCGGCGTGGCACCGG
>CAYMTH010000060.1:0-14117 GCA_964393235.1 uncultured Solibacteraceae bacterium
GTGGCGTACGGGGTGCGGGTCGGGAAGCGAACGGTAGATATCGCCGTCGTCACCGAACGCAACAGACAGCAACTGCGGGTGTTCGAAATCGTTCCCGGCAAGGGGTTGTTGGACCTGGCGGCGTTACCGGTTTTCGCGGGCGAGCGGGGGCCGGCGGGTTTACCCATGGGGATTGCGATGTACCGGCGGAAGCGGGACCGGGCGCTGTTCGCCATCGTCAGCCGCAAGGCGGGACCGAGCGGATCGTACCTGTGGCAATACGAGATCCGGGACAACGGGCGCGGCGGGTTAGAAGGCAAAAAGATCCGGGAATTCGGAGTTTTCAGCGGCACGAAGGAGATCGAGGCTGTCGCGGTGGACCACGACCGCGAGCATGTCTACTACGCCGACGAGGGCGCGGGCATCCGCAAGTACCATGCCGATCCCGCTCATCCGGACGCGGGCAGAGAACTGGCGCTCTTCGGCGAGTCGGGCTGGAAGGGAGACCGCGAAGGGATCGCGATTCACGCAGGCTATATTGTGGCGACCGATCAGCAGCACCCCAACTCGGAGTTTCACGTTTTCTCGCGGGATACGCTGCGGGAGGTGGGCGTCTTTCGTGCCGGCGCGGACACGACCGACGGGATCGACATCGCGCCGTTCGGTCTGTTTATCGCGATGAACGACAGCCGTCACAACTTTGTGCTGGTGGATTGGGAATCGATCCGGAAGGCGTTGGGCCTCTAGCGGGATACGTCGCCGAGCGGGCGGCGTTCGGCGTCGCGCAGACCGGTGAGGAGGATGTCGCCGTTGGGACTCAGGCGCGCCTCACAGTAGCGGGCGTTGGCGCATCGATCGGCGGTGCCTTCCTGGAAGAAGACGGCGTTGCTGCCAAGCTTGATCTGCGCGTTCCGGGAGCGGTAGAAGATGCGGCGCTCATCGCGGGCGAGCGGGGCGCCGTTGTCGAGCCGGCGGTAGCCGGCTACGCCCGCGGGGCTGAGGGCGATGACGGCGTAGCCGTCGCGGGGCGGATCGGACAGCGGAATGTCCCATTGCAGGCGGAAGTTCAGCGCCATGTAGTCGCCCTGCATGAGGGAACGCGGGTCGACCGGGGCGAGTTCGAGCAGGATCACCTCGCCGTGCGTGAGCAGTTGCTCCTTCTGATAAATGCCGAAGTTGACGACGGCAAGAATGACGATGCCGGCCAGGGCGATGAGCGCTCTACGCACGCGGAGCCTCGCTTTCCGGCAGCAGGCGGCGCAGCGCCAGCAGGGCCAGGCCGGTGCCGGTCAGGATCGCTGATTTGAGGAGCAGCGTTTGCGTGAGCTGGTAGTAGAACGTACCGAGGAAGCCGGCGAAAGCAAGCAGCCCGAGCCCGATCAACGGGCGGCTCGACTGAGCGAAACCGAGAATCACGAGGAGCATGGCCGCGCTGATGCCGGGCGCGAACAGGCCGCCGATTGCCACAGGCAGCGCGACCAGCGGCAGGGCGTTGCCGGCGCGAGGCGTGAGGCGCCAGGCGGCGAAGAGCAAGGCCGCGCCGGTCGCGATCGCCGCGCTCCAGGCGAAGTAGGCGGGCAAGGCGCCTGCGCGCGGCGTAAGCATCCCCCACACTTCGGGGCCGAACAGCAGGGTCCCGTCGGCGCACAGCAGAATCAGCGCGAAGCCATAGCCAAGCGGGTCCAGGACATCCTTCCGCAATTGCGGCGCATCGACCACGAGCAACACCGCGGTTACGCCGAGCGCGGCGAACGCCGTGGTGGCGGCGGGGAAACCGGCGGCCGAGGTGGACAGGAACAGGCACACGCCGCAGACGAATGTCGTGAGCGTGCGGTGGATGGCATTGGGCATTATCGCCGCGGCGGATGCCTCGATCGCCGCCAGCAGCAAGTATGTGCCGGTGTCGAACTGGAACTTCGTCAGCCTGCCGATGCCCGCCAGAAACAGGCCTTGCCCGGCCAGACTGAGCGCGAATCCGAACTGGGCCGCGAAGACGTTTTCCGGCAGCGAACGGAACAGGGCGAACGCGCCGCCGCAGAGAGCGAGGCCGACGCTGAAGGCGATTTCCGGATGGCGGTAAACGTCGTGGTCGATCATCAGCACCAGCGCCATGGCGAACACGGCGGCGATCCACCCGGCGATGCCGAGCATGACGCGGATCGGCCAGCTTGTGTGGATTGCGGGGGGCGGAGGATCGCCCGTGACGAGACCGGCTTCGGAAAGCCGCGACCAGAGTTCGGGGCCGGTCATGGGCGCTGCTCCCTAGCGAGGCCGCGGATCCAGCGCGCGCCGAGCGCGGAGACTCCGATGATGCCCGCCGCACAGACGAATAGCCCGAAGATTTCCATGTAGTCGACGACGAGATAGCCGAGCGTGGCCACGAACATGACGATGACGCTCAAGACAAGACCGGAAAGCATGAAGACGTCGATCCGCCGGTCCCGGTAATAGACGTAGGTCGTCACCGCCCACAGCAGATAGATCGCGAGCACACCGCGGTCAATGCCGTGAGACCGGTGGAAGGCTTGCACGCCGAGGGCGGTGGCCATACCGCCCGTGAGAAACCCAAGCGCCCTCGCCCCCCACCGCGGCAGCCACGCCGCGCGTTCCCACACGACAAGCGCCGCGCTGTTGAACAGGAACGCGACCCAGTGCATCTCCGGCATGCCGAACGCGATGCCGGCGAGTCCCCATGGGCGCGCGTAGAAGTAGGTGACGATGGCGGCATCCACCAGCACGATCCAGAGCATCCACAGCGGTCCGAAACGCGACAGCCAGACCCACGGCAGGATCAGCGTCGCCCACGCCGCGAAGAGCGCAAACGGATCGGCGCCGGTCTGGTAGGTCTGTCCGAACAACGCGAGAAGCGCACCCGTGAACAGACACGACGCGCCGAGCGCCGCGCGGCCAATGCGCGTATCGGGACCGCGCCAGGCCGCGGCCGCGCACGCCAGCGCCAGCAGCGCTTCGGCGGCGCCCAGCTTGCCGAGGCGAGACATGTAGCGAAGGTTGTAGGCGAAGAAGAAAACAACGCCCGCGGCGGTGAGCAGAACTCCGCCCCAAAGAAGGAGCGCGCGGAGGAACACCCGCCACTCCGGCGGGGCAGGCTCACCGCCCGCGATCGCGAGCGCGGACGGCACGTCGGCCGGCCGCAATCGTCCGGCGGCCGCCCATTCGAGGATCTCCTCGCGTGGACTCGCCATAGGGCTACGCCAGTACCTTTCGCACCACCTCGCCGCGGACGCCGGTAATGCGCTGATTGAGGCCCTGGTAGAAGTAGGTCAACTTCGTGTGGTCGAGGCCGAGCAGGTGCAGCAGCGTGGCGTGCAGATCGGAGACGTGGACCCGATCCTCGACGGCGGCGAAGCCAAGATCATCGGTCGCGCCAATCGCCTGGCCACCCTTCACGCCGGCGCCCGCCAGCCACATGGAGAAGCCATGCCAGTCGTGGTCGCGGCCTGGCTTGCCGACGCCTTCGCTGGTCGGCGTGCGGCCGAATTCCCCGCCCCACAGCAGCAACGTTTCGTCCCAGAGGCCGGTGGCTTTGAGATCCTCGATCAGCGCGGCGATCGGCTTGTCGGTCTCGCCGGCGTGGGTGCGGTGGTTGGTGATGCAGTCGTTGTGGCCGTCCCAGGTGTCTTCGATGTGGCCGCCGCCGGAATAGAGTTGGACGAAGCGCACGCCCTTTTCGAGCAGGCGGCGGGTCATGAGGCACTTGCGGCCGAAGTCGGCCGTCAACTTGTCGTCGAGGCCATAGCGGGCGCGCGTGGCGGCCGACTCGTTCGACAGGTCAACGACGGCGGCGGCTTCGGCCTGCATCTGATAGGCGAGTTCGTAGGAGGCGATGCGCGCGGAGAGTTCGGACTCCCGCGGATGGGCGGCAAGGTGCTGTTCGTTGAGTTCCTTCAACAGATCGAGCGAACGGCGCTGCGTACGGTCGTCGACGCCCTGCGGCGGCTTCAGGTCGAGCAGCGGCGCGGCCCCGGAGCGGAAGAGCGTGCCCTGGTAGGCGGCGGGCATGTAGCCGGCGGTCCAGTTCGAGGCACTGCCGATGGGGCCGCCGCGCGGATCGGTCATGACGACGAACGCGGGCAGGCTCTGATTGTCGGTGCCGAGACCGTAGGTGACCCACGCGCCGGCGCTGGGCTTGCCGAGGAAGATCGATCCGGTGTTCATTTGCAGGCAGGCCGAAGCGTGCGCGGCCGTGTCGGTGTACATCGAGCGGATGACGCAGAGGTCGTCGGCAAACTTCGCGGTGTACGGGAAGAGATCGCTGATCGGGAGGCCGCTGCGGCCATGATTCTTGAACGCGAACGGCGACTGCATCAGGTAGCCGACCGGGCGGCCGTTGGAGCCGACGGCGAGCGGCCCTTTGTACGCCTGGCCGTTGCGCTTGATCAGCTCCGGCTTCGGGTCGAACGTGTCCACCTGGCTCGGGGCGCCGTTCATGAAGAGAAAGACAGCGCGCTTGGCCTTGGCCGGAAAGTGCGGCTGTTTCGGCGCGAGGATCGAATTGGCCGAGGCCGTACGGCCGAAATAGTTGTCACGCGTCAACAGGTCGAGCAGCGCGATGCCCGCGAAGCCGCCGCCGGTTTGCCAGATGAAATCGCGTCTAGTTCGCATACACAAACTCATTGAGGTTCAGAATCACACGGCACATCTCTTCGAGCGTCGAACCCCGGAGAAACGATAGCATGGCGTCGCGTTCGCGTGGTTGCGGCCGGCGGGCGAGGGCGAGGCGGTAGGCAAGCTCGATCTGCGCCGAGGGCGCCGGGCCGGCTTCGCGGCGCAGACGTTCGGCGAAGTGGCGGGCCTGGCGGTTGATGAAGTCGCCGTTAAAGAGTTGCAGCGCCTGCGGCGCGACGCTGGTGGTCTGGCGCCGGGCCGCGGGGCGGGCCGTGTCGCAGAGGTCGAGCACCTCCATGATCGGCACCATCAGCGAGCGCTTCACGATGTAGTAGATGGCGCGCCGCGAGGCCTTTTCCTCGTCGAACGGCTTCCAGATCTTGTCCGGATCGGAAGAGCCCTCGAGCGCCTCGCGCTGTACCTTCGGATAAACGAACTCGCCGTACATCGCCGGGTTCAGCCGGCCGCTGGCGGCGAGCGCGGAATCGAGAATCGCCTCGGCCTCCAGGCGCCGGTACGGCATGCGCCACAGGAGCCGGTTTTCAGGGTCCTCGGCCGCGTACCGCGGATTCGAGGCCTTCGACATGCGGTAGGTGTTGCTCTCGAGGATCAGGCGGTGCAGTTTCTTGAGCGACCAGCCGTTGTCCATGAACCATACCGCCAGCCAGTCCAGCAGTTCTTCGTGGGAAGGCTTGTCGCCCATCACGCCGAAGTCATTCGCGGTGCGAACGATGCCTTCGCCAAAGTGCCACTGCCAAACGCGGTTCACGATGACGCGCGCGGTCAGCGGGTTCTCGCGCGAGGCGATCCAGTTGGCGAGCGCGAGCCGGCGGCCGCTGGTGCTCTCCGCGGGCGTGGCGAAAGATGGCTGCTGTTTGGCGAGCACTGCGGGAACCGAAGGGCCGGCCTCGGGGCCGGGGGAGGTCGCTTTGCCGCGGATTAGAATGTGCGTCGGCGGCGGTTGAAGCGAGCGTTCCTCCATGAAGTAGCCGCGCGGGAGATCGGGCGTTTCCTTCTTTAGCGCCGCTACCTGATCCTCGACGGGCAGCGCCGCAAGTTCCTTGTCGAGCGCCTTCGCGTGGTCGCGCACAAGTTTTTTCGCGGCTTCGTCACGGTCCTTGGGCGCCTGTAGAAACGCCGCGATGGCGGCGGGTGGCAGGGCGCTCTTGCCGCTGTGAAGCCATTCGAGCCGGGCCGCCTCCCGCAGCGCGGCAATCTTGCGTTCGCGCTCATTGAAGCGGTCGATCTCCGGACGGAGGCCGATGGGGCGATCGAGCTCGGTGCGGCCGTTGCGCGGGCGTTCCAGCCCGTTGAATACGGCGATCATGCCGTAATAGTCTTTTGTAGTAAATGGTTCGAATTTGTGGTTATGGCAGCGGGCGCAGGCAAGCGTGATGCCCAGGAAACCCTGTGCGGTGGTGTTGAGAATGTCGTCGAGTTGGTCGAATCGATCCTCGGCCGGGTCGGCCGGTTCGTCGTCCCAGGGGCCGAGCCGGTTGAATCCGGTGGCGAGCAAAGTTTCGGCATCGGCGTCACGCAGTTCGTCGCCCGCGAGTTGCTCGACGACGAAGCGATGGAACGGCTTGTCGGCATTCAGCGAGCGGATGACGTAGTCGCGGAACTTCCAGCCATGCGGCTTGATGTCGTCCCGTTCGTAGCCGTTGGTATCGGCGTAACGCACGACGTCGAGCCAGTGCCGGGCCCAACGCTCGCCGTAGGCGGGCCGCGCCAGCAGAGATTGAATGAGCGCGTCCCAATCGCCGCGGAACGCATCCTGTTCGGCGGGCGAGGGCGGAAGGCCGGTGATGTCGAGATAGATGCGGCGAAGGAGGTCGGACGGCGCCGCCGCGGGGTTCGGGCGCCAGCCGCGGGCCTCGAGTTTCGCCAGCACAAACGCGTCAATCGGATTGCGCACCCAGGCGCGATCGCGCACGGCGGGAACGCGCGGCGAGCGCGGCGGTTGGAACGCCCAGTGGGCGGCCCGCGGGTCGGCCTTTTCGACGACGGTCGACGTGTCGCCAGGCCACACGGCGCCCTCGTCGATCCACTGTTTCAGCGTATGGACTTCCTCCGCGCTGAGACGCGGCCCGGCCGGTGGCATGACGAGTTTCGCGTCGGCTCCCGATACATAGCGAACGAGCAGGCTGGCGCCGCTGTTGCCCGGCACCACCGCGGCCACGCCGCTCTCTCCGCCGCGCAGCATATCGGCACGCCGGTCCAGGCGGAGGTGGCTTTTCTGCAGCGCCGGGCCGTGGCAGGCGAAGCATTTCCTGGCGAGGATCGGGCGCACGTCGCGCTGAAAATCAGCGCCCGCGCAGAGCATCGACAGTCCAAGAATCCAAAAACGCATCTGGAAGAATCCCGCGCGATGATATCACCTACCGGCTGCGGTAGAGGATCTCGACGGCGTTGCGGACGTACTGCTCATCGGAGAGACTTTCGACGGCCTCCGGCGGGAACTCGACCAGCCGGCGGAAACGCGCGGCGAGTTCGCCGAACAGTTCCAGCCGGGCGCGGTCGTCGAGCCGGTCCCGCCGCGCCAGAGCGTCGAGCGCGATGCCCGCTAATTCCGGCGACACGCGCTGGCGCAGGCGCGCCGCCAGATGCGGATGCTGCAGCATCGAATTGAACTTGCCGGCGAGCAGATTGCGCCAGTCGGGCGGGGCTAGCTCGCGCGTTCTGACCACCACCGTGTTGGCGGCCATGTCGCCGATGCGCTGCCCGTAGCGCGAACTCAACACCGCGATCCCCCCGGCCAGATAGAACGCGGGCAGCATGTCGACGGGGCGCAGCAGATTGCGGACGATGATCTGCGAGACGTGCATCGGCAGCCCGTCGCGGTCGATCACGCGAATGCCCAACAGCCGCTTGCCAAGCGTCTGCCCCTGCCACAGCCACTCCGTCAACATGCCGTAGAGCAGCGCGATCAGGAAGTAAAGAACGGTGAACAGCCCCTGCGCCGCGTCGGCTTGAAACGCGGCGACGACCGCCAACAACTTCTGCACCACGGTGCCGCTGACGGCAATGACGCCGAGGTCGATCCAGAGCGCCAGCAGCCGCGAGACGGGCCCGGCCAGCGGCAGCGCGAAGTCGATCCCCTCCGGTGTGCGCAGATCGAGTTGCGCGTCTTTATACAGAGCCTTCATCCGCGCCTCCCTTCGCCAGAAACAGCGAGAGCGCCGCCAGTTCCACGGCGCCAAAGGCGATCTTCAGTGCATAGGGAATCACGGGTTCGTGGTACTGCGAAAAGAACGACTCCACGATGCCCGCCCATACCAGCAGCACGGCAACGCCACCGGCCATAGTCACCAGATCCGGCAGGACCGCGCGCAACCGCAGCCGCCGCGGCGTCCGGTTGCCCCATCCCATTAGCGCGTGCCCCAAGACCAGTCCCGCCTGCCCCGCCAGCAGAATCGCGGGAATCTCCACCGAACCGTGCGGCAGAATCCATCCCAGCAGGAACACCGCCTGCCCGTCGAGGATGTAGTCGAGAGCAACCGCCCCGAGGATGACGCCGTTATAAAACAGCATCACGATCGTGCCCAGCCCCCACGTCATCCCCAGCCCCAGTGTGAAGAAGGCGACCTTCGTGTTGTGCGTCATCAACTCGGCCGAGAAGCGCCCGCGGGCTTGCGAGATGCGCTTGCCCTGGTCCTCCATCTCGCGCTTGACGCGTTCGGTGGGCGTGGTCTGGCCGTGGCCGAATGGCAGCAGGGAAGTCTTCGAACCGGGGTCGAGCCGCATCGCCGCGATACCGAATATGGCGCCGGCCAGAAAGAGTCCGATACTCAAGGCCCCGGCGATCGCATGTCGCCGCACGGCCGCCGGGAACGCCGCCGTGAACCACTGCCACCACCGGCGGACATTGCGTTCGTTCTTTCGCACATAAATCCGCGCGTAACTGCGGGCCACCAGGTGCTCCAGGTAATCGCGCAGTTCGTGCTCCGCCGTCAGATGGCGCACTTCGGCAAGATGCGCCGAGGCTTGTTGATAAAGGCGGTAGAAGTTCTCGGCGCGGGCAAGGTCCCACTGCGGATCGGGATCCGTCTCGAGATGGTCGAGCAGTTTCTCCAGTTCCCGCCAAACCGGTCGTGCGCCGTCGAGGAATCTTTGGACGTCGAGAATCACAGCAGTTGCCTCTGTTTCACTTCGTCGTAGAGCGAGAGCACCTTGGCCGCGAGGGCGCCGGGTTCGACCATGTGGAACCGCACTCCATGGGTGCGCAGCGCCAGCTCTAATTCCCGCAACGCGCGCCACCGCATATGCCCCGCCAGTCCGGCATGCAGATCGTCGTTCGGTCCCGTCAGCACCGGAGCCACGCCGCCCGGTTGCAGCATCACGACGTAGGGCAGATGCCGCTGGCCCAGCAGTGTCGCGGCCCGGTCCAGGCTCGCCGCCGCCGAGGGTTCGTCGAGTGCCGTCAACAGAAAAAGCAATGACCGCTTTGGAACGCGCGTGCGAAGGAACGACGCGAGTTCGAAGAAATCCGCCGGAACCGGTTCCGGCTGCGCGTCGAACATGGCGGTGCGGCAGGCGGCGTAGTGCGCCTTGCCGTTGCGCGCCCGCAGGAATCGCGACACCTCGCGGTGAAACAGGATCACGCCGAACCGGTCTCCGCGCTGCTCGGCGGCGGTGCCCAGCAGCAGCGCCACGCGCAGATACTCGTCGAGCGCCGAATGGTCGCCGAACCGCCTCGCCATCAGCCGGCTGACGTCCATCACCGCGTAAATCTCCTGCATCCGCTCGGTCTGGTAGACCTTCGTGATCGGATGGCGCCGCCGCGCCGTCGCCTTCCAGTGGATCTCGTCAAACCCGTCCCCGGGCGCGTATTCCCGCAGCTTTTCGAACTCGCGGCCCTTGCCCACCTGCCGCATCAGCCGCGCGCCCATCTGCCCGCGCACCCGAGCCAGCAGGCTCCCGTAACGTCCCGCGTCCGGGAACACCTTCAACTCCAAACCCAGATCCACCGGCCGCCCGCATTCAAACAGCCGCAGCGGCGACCGCAGCGAGACGTAGAGCGAATCGAGCGCGTACCGCCCCCGCTCGCGCGGCGTCAGCCGCCAGCGGATCGCATACTCCGTATGCCCGGCGGCCAGCCGCAGGGCCACTTCCTCGGCGGCGCAATCGAACGACGGCGGCAGTGCCAGTCCAGCGCTGCCGCTGCCCGACAGCCCCGCCGGCTTGCGCAGGTAGACCATCAATTCCCCTTCGCGCGCCTGCGCCAGTTGCCCGTCGCTGTCGGTAAACACCGACAGGCCCGCCAACTGCCGCCGGCCCTGCCAGGCATCGTAAGCGGCCGCCGCGCCCAGCGCCGCCACCGCTCCGGCCAGCGCCGCCAGCGACTCCGGCCACACGGCGGCCGCAAGCCCCAGCGGCACTCCCCCGAGCGCCACGATCCACACCAGCGCTGGTGCGGGACGAATCATGCCGGAACCGGAACGCTGGCCAGAATCTTCTTCACCGCCTCCTCCACCGTGAGCCCCTCCACCTCGAACTCCGGCCGCAGGATCAACCGGTGCTCGAGCACCGCCGGCGCCATTGCCTTGACGTCATCCGGTGTCACGAAATCCCGCATCGCCAGCGCCGCATGCGCGCGCGCCGCGGCCAGCAACGCCTGTGTCGCGCGCGGCCCGGCGCCCACCAGCACGCACTCCTCCTGCCGTGTTCGCCGCACCACGTCGAGCACGTATCCCACCAGTTCTTCCCGCATCCGCACCAGCCCCAGCGCCGCCCGCAACTCCGTCAGCCACTCCGCCGACAGCAGCGCCCGCACGCCCCCGCCGGCCAGTCGACGCTCGGGCGAATCGCCGGCCAGCATGCGGTGCGCCAGTTCCAGCTCTTCCTCCCGCCCGGGCAGCGGCATCCGGATCTTCAACATGAAGCGGTCCTTCTGCGCTTCGGCCAGCGGGTAGGTGCCTTCGAACTCGATCGGATTCTGCGTGGCGAAAACGGTGAATCCCGGCGGCAGCGGATGCGTCAGCCGGTCGATAGTCACCTGCCGTTCCTGCATCGCCTCCAGCAGCGCCGATTGCGTCTTAGCCGGCGCCCGGTTGATTTCATCGGCCAGCACGTAGTCCGCAAAAATCGGCCCGGGCGCGAACGTGAACTCGTTCTTCTGCAGGTTAAAAATGCTGGTGCCGGTGATGTCGGCCGGCATCAGATCCGGCGTGAACTGGATGCGCTGGAAGCTGCCGCCCAACACCACCGCGAGCGTCCGCGCCAGCAGCCTCTTCGCCACGCCCGGCACGCCTTCGAGCAGCGCGTGCTGCCCGCAGAGAATGGCGACCAGCGCGTGATCCACCGCCTGTTCCTGGCCGATCACCACCTGATGAATCTCGGCGCGGACCACCGCCAGCGCCTGCTGCAATTGTTCGAGTGTCATGCTGATCCTTTGTGCGGGCGGATAGCCGCCTGCAATTCCGCGTATCCCTGCCGCGGGTCCTTCGCCGCCCGCGCCCGTTCGAGCGCGGCCTCCATCTCCTCAACCCGGCCGCGATGCCACGTCGGCAACAGCGGCAACGCCCGCTTCCATTCCGCCACCATCGTCTCCAGCAGCTTTCCGCGCGGAACGTGTTGCGCCAGCAGGGTCCGCAGCGACGCCGCCGGCTGCGGCGTCATCGCCGGCGTCACCGGATCCCGCTCCGGCAGCAGCGAGACCGACGCCCGCCACAGAAACAGCAGCGCGGCCGCCAGCAACAGCCCGATCAGCGGAAACAGCCGGTATCGCCGCAGCAACACCCCGACGCCGCTCGATTCGGTGACCCCCAAATGCGACTCATCGAAGACCACCGGCAGCTCTCCGCCGAACAATCGCGCCAGCAGTTCGGTCTGCCGCGCCTGGAGCAGTTCCCCGTTGCGCAGCGGCGTGCCATCCACCAGCATGCGGACGCGCCCGCGCTCCGCCAGCCGGCACGCCTCTCGCGTCCCGTCCAGGCAGCGCCAATCTTCCGATCGCAGCACCACCGTGCCGCGCGATTTCGACACGAATCCCAGCCGCTCCGTCCGCAGCGTCGACTTCGGTCCCGCCGGCGCCAGCGCAAGCAGCAGCGTACCCCCGCCGGACAACAGCCGGTCGATGTCTTTCTGATCCTGCAGCACCAGCGGCGACGCGCCGAGGAACACATATGCCGCGCGCCGCGGCGCCGCCTCCTGCCATCGTTCGTACAACCGCGACACCGGCGCCATCCGCTCCAGCGCTACGTACAGCACCTTCGCGCCGCGCGGGTCGCTCCGCAACGTCGACCACTCCGGGTACACATCTCCCTGCGCCATCGACTGCATCAGCCGCGGCAGCAGCAGCGCGCCGAACAGTCCGATCATCAGGAACGGAACCGCTCTACGCATGGCGCCGCACCTCCAGCCAGCTCTCGCGCAGCGAATGGTAACTGTCGGCCGCGGCCGAGCCAAACCCGTACCAGACCACCTCATACTGACGCAGGCCCCGTCCGTAGCCCTCGACGGCCGCGGGTACATCGCGCAACCGCCGCGCCAGCTCCCGCCCGTACTCGAGCCCCGTCTTGGCCGGCTGCAGCGTCACCACGCCCTTCTCGCCCAGGTACCGCAGCCCCGCCAGATGCAGCGCCCGCATCGCCAGCCGGTAGTCGCCCGACGCCGCGTACCGGTCAGCCATTCGCAGCCACTCGTCCTCCACCAGTTGCGCCGCCGACACGTTCTCGTCCGTCAGATCGACCGGCGTCGCGGCCGGCACGGCCACGGCAACCGCGGGCCGCTCCCGCCTCCGCATGCGGAAGATCAGCAGCAGGCAGCCGCCGGCCAGTACGGCCGCCGCGATCATCGTCCACCGCAGCACCTGCGGATCCGCGCTCCATCGCCCGCCCGCTCCCTCGCCCCCGGCCTCCGCCGGCGGGAATAGTTTCTTGTAAAGGTCCAGCAGCCAGTCGGCCCAGCGGGCCATCGTTTCGAAAAGACTGCGCAGCCAGCCCGCGGTCCCGCCCGCCTCGCTTCCCTCCTTCGGTATCTTCCAGGCGAACTCCGGATCGCGCAACACGTCGTCGATCTGCCGGTCGAGCGCCGCCTGGTCGATCGGCCGCTCCTGCGCCTGCGCCGGATTCGCCGCGCCGCCGAGGAGCACGGTCGCAATCAACAGTCCCGCCGCCAGTCGCCGCAGCGCGGCGCGCAGGTCTTCGCCCCCGCTCTGCGCCTGCGAACAGAACGCCCGCACCGCCGCCAGCGCGCCCGCCACCGGTTCCAGCGCCGCGAACGTCAATACGCCCGTCGCGATGAACGTCGTCGCATTCAATAGCCGCCCCGCCAGCCGCCCCGCCTCCGTCTGCACGCCGAAAAACGCCTTCAACAACATCGGCGTCACGAACCACAGCACCAGCAGGTTGACGAACAGCAGCAGTCCGCACAGAAACAGAATGAGCAGCGCCACGCTGTGCGCGCGCGTGTCCGACCGCGCCAGCCGCCAGGCCTCGCGAACGAAGCCGCGTTCCCGTTCCAACGCCGACAGCCCGACCTGCCGCAGAAACGCCACCGCCCACGGAAACGGCGCCAGCGCGAAGCTGGCCACCGCCAGCGCCGCAAACCGGAACGGCTGCACGGCCGCCTGCACCAGCGCGAGCCGGGCCAGCGCCGCGGCGCCCGGCGTCGTCACCCGGTCCCCGCGCAGCACCTGCAGGCAATCCCGGCTGAACCAGCCCTGCGCCAGATGTTTGGCCACATAGAGCATCGCCAGCGCCAGACTCCGGCCCACCAGTCGCTCCGCCCCGAACGCGCTGCGGCTCATCTCCAGCAGAAAATCGATCAGCACCCATGTGAACGGCAGCGTGCCGGCCAGCCAGACGATCCAACTCCGCGCCGGCAGCGCGCGCAGCAGTCCCGTGGCCTCTTCCAGCATCCATACGCCCCCGGGCCCACGCTCCTGCCGCTTCCTGCTCACTCTCCCTCCGCCCCCTTCGACCACGCCGGCGGCAACTGTTGCAGCACGTATCCGGTCGAATAAAAGTGCAGGAATGCTACCGCCAGCCCGAGCAGCGCCACGGCCGTCCACAGCAGCCATCGCGTCCCGGTCGCGGCCGCCTGTCCCGCGCTCCCCGCTGCCAGGCACTGCACGCACAGCATCTTCCCGTCGTGCTCCGTCACGCATTCGCGGCAGTAGAACCGGCGGCACTCCGGACAGCGGCTGACGGCCTCGCGCCCCGCGTGCGTCCAGCAACGCTGCCGCGCCAGCGCGCCCGTCACGACTCTTTCCTCCGCGAAGCGAACAACAGCAACCATCCCGCGACGCCCCCCACCGCGTGCCATGCCGCCCGCCCCGCCGTCTGCTCCTTCAGCCAGAGCCACTCCACCTCTTCCGGCTTCACACCCGCCCGGCTCACCGCCGCAAAGAACCCGCCCAGCGATTTCACCGCCGAGTAAATCAAAATGCCGTTATCGATCAGCGCAAGCAACCCGATCACCACCGCCGTCATCGTCATCGCCGGCCCCGCCTGCCGCCAGCGCAAGGCCACCAGTCCGGCCATCAGCGTCTCCGCCAGCAGAATCGTCTC
>CAYMTH010000061.1:0-1856 GCA_964393235.1 uncultured Solibacteraceae bacterium
GATGGCGTTGACGCGGATATTGGCGGGGCCGAGGTCGGAGGCGAGGTAGCGGACGGAGGCTTCGAGCGCGGCCTTGGCGACGCCCATGACGTTGTAATTCTCGATGACGCGCTGGGCGCCGAGGTAGGAGAGGGTGAGTATCGTGCCGCCCTCGGTCATAAGGGGGCGGACGGCGTTGGCGACGCCGACGAGGGACCAGGCGGAGACGTCGTGGGCGAGCTTGAAGCCCTCGCGGGAGGTCTGGACGAAGGGGCGGCTGAGGTCCTCGGAGTTGGCGAAGGCGATGGAGTGGACGACGATGTCGATTTTGGGGAACTCGGGGCCGATGGTGGCGGCGAGGTTGGCGAGGTCCTCATCCTTGGAGACATCGCACTGGAAGACCTTGGCGGCGCCAAGGTCTTCCCCGATGTCTTTCAGAGCGCGTTCGAGGCGCTCGGCCTGGTAGGTCAGGATGACGGTAGCGCCCTCGCGGCGGAACGCCTGCGCGATGGCGTAGGCGATGCTCCATTTGTTGGCGATGCCGAGGACGATGGCGGTTTTGCCTTGCAGGAGTGAAGACATAAACAACCAGTTTAGCGCTTCACCTTGACCGGCTTGCCGCCCTGCTCCTTGGACTTCTGCGCGGCGTCCATGAAGGCGAACAGTTCGAGCGTCTCTTCTTCGCTGACGGGCGGGACGCCGGTTTGGAAGAATTTGACGATTTCGCGCAGCATGGGAACGTAGGAGACCTTGATCTTGCCGCTTTCGATGGTCTTCTTTTCGGCGTAGGCGATGGCGCCGTAGTCGCCGTAGGGGCGGAGGACCTGGATGGTGCCGATGCGGCCGTCGGACCATTTGCCGATGACGACGTCGTTGTGCGAGGAGACGCGGGTGACCTCGACGCAGCCGGTGCCCATGAGGGCGTAGAGCATCTCGGTGGGGTGGATGGCGTACCAGGAGAGGTCGAGGTAGTGGGTCTTTTCGAGCGGACCGGGGCCCCACACGGTGACGGACTTGTTGGCGGGGCTCTTCATGGAGATCATCTGGTCGGCCCAGCGGAGGGAGGAGGAGCTGAACCACTTGACGTTGGCGGCCTTGGCGGCCTTGGCGATGGCGAGGGCGTCGGGGTAGGTGGAGGCGAGCGGCTTATCGATGAACATGGGCTTGCCGCACTTGATGGCGGCCTTGGCCTGTTCGAGGTGTTTGCGGCCGTCGACGGATTCGAGGAGGATGGCGTCGACCTTGCCGCAGAGGGCGTCGATGGTGGGGACGATTTCCACCTTGTATTTTTCGGCGAGTTCCTTGGCGTAGCCTTCGACGCGGTTGGCGGAGGACTCGATGTCGGGGCTACCGCCCTTGAATGCGGCGACAACTTTGGCGCCGGGGACGTGGTCGGGGTTGGAGGGGTCGTTCAGTACCTTGGAGAAGGCGATGACGTGGGAGGTGTCGGTGCCGATGATTCCGAGGCGGAGGTCGGCGGCGGAGGCGGCGATGGCACACAATAGGAAAAGGCTTGCTGGCTTCATCACGGGAATTGTATCGCGCGTGCAACTGGACACACCGCTGGTTTATGTAAAAGGGGTCGGACCGTACCGGGCCGAGATGCTGGAGGCGAAGGGTCTCGTCACGGTGAACGACCTGTTGCATTACCCGCCGTTTCGCTACGAAGACCGCAGTAATTTGAAGACGATCGACCGGCTGGCGCCGGGCGAGATGGCGACACTGGCCGATCCGAGGGCGTTGGCGTCGGAGATGCGGACGGCGCCGGCGTTGATGGTGACGGTGGGCGTGCCGGTGATGGAGGTGTTCTGGGCGGAGGAGATGAGCATGACGCCGTTGTCGGCCTTCACGAAACCGGTGGTGGTGACCAGGGTGTT
>CAYMTH010000061.1:1866-14109 GCA_964393235.1 uncultured Solibacteraceae bacterium
CGAAGATGGGGCGGAAAAATGTTGGATTGTTCGAGGCGCGGTTCGGGGACTCGTCGCGGGCGACGCTGGTGGGCAAGTGGTTCCACGGGGCGTACCTGGCGAATATTCTCGTCGAGGGGACGCGGGTTTCGATCTACGGGAAGGTGGAGTTCGACGCGTATAAGGGCGACCTGACGATGATGCACCCGGAGTACGAGATCCTGTCGGCGGACGACGAGGACGGCGACGCGGCACTGCACACGGGGCGGGTGGTGCCGATCTACGAGGCGGCCGGGAAGGTGACGCCGAAGATGATGCGGGTGCTGACGCGGCGGGTGCTGGACGCCGTGGGGCCGCTCGAGGACGTGCTGCCGCCGCATCTGCGGGAGCGGCTGAAGATGATCGACCGGTGGACGGCGGTGCAGCAGATCCACTTCCCGCCGCAGGATTCCGATTTGCGGCTGCTGAACGCGTTCCGGTCGCCGGCGCATCTGCGGATGATCTTCGAAGAGTTTTTCTGGCTCGAGTGCGGGCTGGAGTTGAAGCGTTCGAAGGCGAAACTGGAAGAGGGCATTTCGTTCGCGCTGACCGAACAGGTGCGGGAGCGGATCAAGGCGATGCTGCCGTTCAAGCCGACGGGGGCGCAGAAGCGCGTGTTGGGCGAGATCGCGAAAGACATGGCGGCGCCGCATCCGATGAACCGGCTGGTGCAGGGGGACGTGGGCAGCGGGAAGACGCTGGTGGCGGCCGAGGCGGCGATTATTGCGATCGAGAACGGGTATCAGGTGGCCGTGCTGGCGCCGACCGAGATTCTGGCCATGCAGCACTATGCTTACTTCAAGGCGCTGTTTACGAAGCTGGGGTATGTGGTCGCGCCGCTCGCGGGGTCGTTCAAGCCGAAGGAGAAGGAGAAGATCCGGGCGATCGTGGAGGCGGGGATGGCGCACGTGGTGGTGGGCACGCACGCGATTCTGGAAAGCGACGTGAAGTTCCAGCGGCTGGGGCTGGCGATTGTCGACGAGCAGCACCGGTTCGGCGTGATGCAGCGGTTGAAGCTGATGGAAAAAGGCGCGCGGAAGCCGGACGTGCTGGTGATGACGGCGACGCCGATCCCGAGGACGCTGGCGTTGACGATGTACGGGGACCTTGACACTTCAGTGATCGACGAACTGCCGCCGGGGCGGAAGCCGGTGGCGACGAAGCATCTGCCGGCGGAGCGGATCGAGGAGGTCTGGAGCTTTATCGGCCGGGAGGTGGCCGAGGGGCGGCAGGCGTACGTGGTCTACCCGGTGATCGAAGAGAGCGAGACGGCGGCGCTGAAGGCGGCCGAGAAGATGTACCTGCATTTGCGGGACACGGTGTTTCCGCAGTACGCGGTGGGGCTGCTGCACGGGAAGTTGGCACAGGCGGACAAGGAAGCCGTGATGGCGGAGTTCAAGGCGGGGCGGGTGCAGATTCTGGTGTCGACGACGGTGGTGGAGGTGGGCGTGGACGTGCCGAACGCGACGGTGATGGTGATCGAGCAGGCCGAGCGGTTCGGGCTGGCGCAGTTGCACCAGTTGCGTGGGCGCGTGGGGCGCGGCGGGAATCAGAGCTACTGCATTCTGGTGACGGAGAAGTTGAGCGATACGGGGCGGGAGAGGATCCGGACGATGACGGAATCGAACGACGGGTTTTACATTGCCGAGATGGACCTGCGGCTGCGCGGGCCGGGCGAGTTCTTCGGGACGAAGCAGAGCGGGATGCCGGAGCTTCACTTCGCCAATATCATCCGGGACCAGGAGTTGCTCGAGACGGCGCGGGGCGAGGCGCAGAGCTTCATTCACCACCCGCCGAGCGAGGAGGCGCTGCGGAAGGCGGTCCACTATATCCGCGAGAACTGGCAGCGGCGGTACGGTCTGGTGCAGGTGGGATGATGCGGGTGATCGCGGGAGAGTTCCGGTCGAGGAAGCTGGCGAGCGTGCCGGGGATGGCGGTGCGGCCGACGCCGGACCGGATGCGGGAATCGCTGTTCAGCATTCTGGCGACGGTGATCGAGGGGGCGGTGTTTGTGGACGCGTACGCGGGGTCGGGGTCGGTGGGGATCGAGGCGGTGAGCCGGGGGGCGCGGCGGGGGGTGTTTATCGAACGGTCGGGGGCGGCGCTGGAGGTGCTGCGGGGGGATATCGCGAGCCTGGGGATTCAGGGGCGGGGGAACGTGATCCGGGGGAAGGCGGGGCAGGCGCTGGCGGGGTTGAAGGCGGACGTGATCTTTATCGACCCGCCGTACACGGATCCGGAAGAATACGCGGCGGCGATGGCGGTGGCCGATGCGCCGCTGGTGATCTGCCAGCACGCGTCGCGGCAGGAACTGGAGGAGAGATACGGCCGGCTGGTGCGGTACCGCACTCTCCGCCAGGGGGATAACACGCTGTCGTTCTACCGGCGGGAGGCCGGGGAGGACTAGACCTTCGGCTTGGGAGCGGGGAGGTCGCGGGCTTCGCAGACGCTCTGGAAGCCGCCGCGGTTGTGGGCGCCGTCGCAGAAGGGCTTGTTTTCCGACAGGCCGCAGCGGCACAGGGAAATCACGGTGCGGCCGGCGAGGCCGAACTCTTTCCCGGACGGATCGTTGATCGTGAATTCTCCTTCGAGGCGGAGAGGACCATTGTTGTTAACAGTAACTTTGGTTGCCATCGTTTCGATGGTAACAGGCGGTTAGAATCGTCGTATGCGTCCGATGGCGGCATTGTGGATGTGGGCGGCCCTGCTGCCGGCGCAACCGCTGGCGCCGGAGGTGTTGCTGCTGGCTCGGATCAAGCACCATATGGGGCAAGTGCTGGCGCGGCAGCCGAACTATACGTGCGTCGAGACGATCGAGCGGTCGCGGCGGGGCGCGCGGTCGAAGCGGTTTCAACTGATGGACGCGCTGCACCTGGAAGTGGCGGTGGTGGACGGGAAGGAGCTGTTTTCGTGGCCGGGGGAGCGGGAGTTTAAGGAGCGGGACTTGCGGGAACTGGCGCCGACGGGGGCGATCGGGAACGGGAGCTTCGCGCTGCACTCGCGGTCGGTGTTTCTGTCCGGGACGCCGTTGATCACTTATGTGGGCGAGGAGGAGATGGGCGGGCGGCGGGTGGCGCGGTACGACTATTCGGTGCCGCAGTACCGGAGCGGGTACCGGATACGGATCGGCACGCTGGAGGGGGTTGCGGGGTATCGGGGGTCGTTCTGGAACGACGTGGAGACGCTGGACCTGGTGCGGCTGGACGTGGAGACGACGGAGATTCCGCCGCATCTGCCGCTGAAGGTGGCGCGGGACTCGATGCGGTACGCGCGGGTGCGGATCGGGGAGGGGGAGTTCCTGCTGCCGCAGTCCTCGGAGATGACGATGGAGGACCTGGAGGGCGCGGTGAGCCGGAACGCGACGGCGTTTGCGAACTGCCGGCAGTATGCGGGCGAGTCGACGCTGTCGTTTGACGAGGCGCCGGAGACGGAGGCCGGGCCGGCGGCGCTGCCGGAGGCGATCGTGCTGCCGGAGGGGCTGCTGCTGGAGGTGGTGGTGGAGAGTCCGTTGAAGTTTCCGGGCATGGCGATCGGAGACGAGATCGAGGGTCGGTTGCGGCGCGAAGTGCGGCGAAAAGGCGTCGTTTTCGCGCCGAAAGGGGCCGTTTTGCGCGGGAATCTGGCGCTGGTGGAACAGCGGCGGGACCGGCGCGGGACGAGCTACTTCGCGGTAGCGTTGCAGTGGCGGGAAATCGCGTTCGATGGCAAAGTGGGTCCAATAGATGCACAATTGGAAGAGGGCGGCGCGATACCGGCCTCCGAATCGATGAACCGGGGCATTTATCTGCGGCCTGGACCGCAGGAGCGGAAGTTGCTCCGGCACCGCGATGCCTTTTATGTGAGAAAGGATTTTCTGGATATCCCGCGCGGGTTGCTGCTGCACTGGCGGACGGGGAGTTCCGGAGGAAGAAAGCCGTGATTCAGTTTACTCTTGAGACCGACAAAGCACTGTTCGAAAAGGCGATGCGATTTTCGCAGAAGCAGGTGAAGCGCCTGATCGACAACCACCCGGGCTTCTATCCGATGTACACGAAGGACGGCAAGTGGAAGCACGAGGGGCCGACGTGGACGCGGTGGTGCGACGGCTTTCTGCCCGGGATGATGTGGCTTTTCCGCCGCTATGAGGCGGAGACGGGCGGGAAGGATCCGGAATACTGGTACAAGAAGGCGGTCGACTACACGAAGCCGCTCGAGGACCGGAAGGGCGATCGGGACGTCCACGACCTGGGTTTCGTGTTCCAGTCCTCTTACTACCGCTGGTTCCAGGTGGACCGGGATCCGAAGCTGGAAGAGGTGGTGATCGAGGCGGGGAAGACGCTGGCGCTGCGGTACCGCGACAAGGGCAACTACCTGCGGTCGTTCGTGGCCGAGAACTCGCTGTTCATCGACATCATGATGAACATCGGACTGGTGTTCTACGCGGCGCGGGCGACCGGCGACAAGCAGTTGCGCGAGATCGCGACGCGGCATTCGCTGACCACGCGGCGGTTCCTGGTGCGCGGCGACGGGTCGACGGCGCACGAGGGGATTTTCGACATCGAAACCGGCGAGTTCCTGCGCGAAGCGACCCAGCAGGGCTTCCGGGCGGACTCCTGCTGGGCGCGGGGGCTGACGTGGGCGATGTACGGGTTCTCGACGGCCTACGAGTACAGCCGCGATCCGCACTTCCTGGAGACCTCGGAAGACTGCGCCGACTACTACATCACGCACGCGAACTCCGACGGCATGGCGCCGTGGGACTTCAACGCGCCGGCCGACCAGCGGAAGCTGATCGACACCTCGGCGGCGGCGATCGCGGCGAGCGCGCTGCTGCGGTTGAGCCGGCTGGTCCACGATCCCGTCAAGGGCCACTTCTACTGGAACACGGGCGTGCGGATTCTGCGGACGCTGTGCCAGAACCACCTTGCCGATAAGGATAAGGAATGGGAAGGCATCGTGAAGAACGGCGTCTACCACTTCCACAAAGACCTGGGCGTGAGCGAGTCCGTGATGTGGGGCGACCACTTCTTCGTGGAAGCCCTGGAGCACGCGCTGCGCCGGATCTAGTTCTGGGGCGGGGCCGCCGGCTCGGCTGACACGGTCAGCTTGGTGCCGATGATCTCGCCCGACACGACCATTTCGACGCGGCGGTTTTTCTGGCGATTGGCCGCCGAGTCGTTGGGGACGATCGGCTGCGTTTTGCCGAGGCCGCGGGCGGTGACCGAGTCGCCGACGATGCCCTGCGCGATCAGATAGTCGCGCACGGTGTTGGCGCGATTTTCCGAGAGTTTCTGGTTGAACTCGTCGCTGCCGACGGAATCGGTGTGGCCCTCGACGTCGAGGCGCAGACCGGGGTGGGCGAGGACGATGCCGGAGACCTTGGCGAGTTTTTCGCGGGTCTCGGGGCGGAGCGTGAATTTGCCGAAGTCGAACAGGACGTCGGACATATTGACGATCAGGCCGCGGGCCGAGTCGCGGGTTTCGAGGATGAGGTTGAACTGATCGAGAAGCTGTTTGCGGAGGGCGGCCTTTTCGTCCTCGGCGCGCTGGCGTAGGCGGTTGGCCTCGGCGGCGGCCTGTTTGGCGTTTTCGACCTCGGCGAGCGCGGCGGCGCGGGCGGCCTCGGCTTCGGCCTTCGCTTTTTCGGCGGCGGCGCGGGCGGCGTTGGCCTCGGCGGTGAGCTTGCGGGCGATGGCGGCGGCTTCCTCGGCCTCGCGTTTCGCCTTTTCGGCGGCGAGGCGGTCGGCTTCGGCCTGGGCGCGGGCCTTTTCGGCGGCGGCGCGGCGTTCCTCTTCGAGGCGAGCGCGCTCGGCGGCTTCGCGGGCGCGGCGGGCCTCTTCCTCGGCCTGGGCGCGCGCGGCGGCTTCGCGAGCGGCCGCGGCGGCGCGTTCGTTGGCGAGGCGTTCTTCCTCACGGCGCTTCACGGTGAGCACGCGGGCGTCCTCGGCGGTCTGAACGGCTTCGCGGGCGATCATCGAGACCGGCTTGTTGCCGGCTTTGCGAGCCTGGTAGCCTTCGGCCTGCGCGAGCAGATCGGCGGATTTCTTGATGGTGTCGGCGGCGTATTTTTCGGCGCCTGAGGCGCGGGCGATGTGGATCGCCGAGCGGGCTTCGTAAAGTTCGAGCGGGACCTTGGGGTCGATCACCGCGCGAGGGCCGGCGAGATTGGAGTACTGCCCGCGCTGGAGCAGTTCGAACTTGGCGTCGATCTCGTCGATCTTGCCGACCGTGTCGGCGCGCACAACGTTTTCCATAACGATGACGTCGCTCGGCTGCGTGACCGCGAAGTACGGTTCGGCCGTGACGATCAGGCCGAAGGCCTGCAGTTCGGTGGTGACGTTGAGTTTGCCGGAGGTTCCATTGAGCAGGATTTCGCCGAGGTTGGTGGCGCGGCCCTCGGGCGTGACCGCCCAGAGGACGTAGGTAAGGTATTCCGGCCCGTGCATCGTGGCGGGCTGGAGGTTGCGGTACTCGACCTCAATTTCGATGTAGCCTTGCTTGCTCTCCACCTTGGCCTCGCCGCGGGCGGCCGGCAGGTTCGAGGTGCCCTTGAAGTCGATTTTGGTGGCGCCCGAGCGGTGGCGATAGTTGATCGCCTTTGCCGTCTTGGCGACGACGTCGACCTTGAAAGTCACCATGGGGACGTCGGGGTCCGGACGCTGCTGCGCCGACTGTGGCGGCTGCTGCGCGGCGAGAACGGCGCAGGTGAGGATGGCAAACGTAAAACGGCGGTGCTCCATTGGGTCTCCCGTTGGGCAGTGGCCCGACTCTCTATTGTGGACGCAAAACGGGGGTGAAGTGTTGCACAGGGCGGCAGGAGGAGTAACATAGCAAGGTTCCCATGTGGCAGCAAAACTACACCCCTATCGGCGATAGTCTCGCCTTGTCGGCTTCGGTGGCCGCGATTCCGATTGTTGTCCTTCTGCTGATGCTCGGCGTGTTTCGAAAGCCGGCGTGGGTGGCGGGGCTGAGCGGGCTGGGCGCGGCGGCGCTGGTTGCCCTGTTCGGCTACGGGATGCCGGCGTCGACGGTGGTCGGGGCGGCGACGTTCGGCGCGGCCTTTGGCTTGCTGCCGATCGGCTGGATCGTGTTTTCGGCGATCCTGCTCTACCGGCTGACGGTGGATACGGGGAAATTCGAGATCATTAAGGATTCGGTCGGCAGCCTGACTCCGGATCGCCGGCTGCAGGCGCTGCTGATCGCGTTCGCGTTCGGGGCGTTTATCGAGGGGGCGGCCGGGTTCGGATCGCCGGTGGCCGTGGCCGCGGCGATGTTGACCGGGCTGGGCTTTTCGCCCTTCTACGCGGCCGGCATCTGCCTGCTGGCGAATACGGCGCCGGTGGCCTTCGGGTCGATCGGGATTCCGGTGACGACGCTGGCGCTAACGACCGGGTTACCCGTTAAGGAATTGAGCGGGGCGGTCGGGCGGATCTGCGCGCCGCTGTCGTTTTGTGTGCCGTCCTATCTGATTCTCGTGATGGGTGGCTGGCGCGCGCTGCGCGGCGTGCTGCCGGCGGCACTTGTCTGCGGCGGGGCGTTCGCGGGCCTGCAGTTTGTGGTTTCGAACTATGTCGGCGCCGAACTGGTCGACATTACGAGTTCGCTGGCGGCGATCGCCTCGCTCGTGATCCTGTTCAAGCTCTGGAAGCCGTCGGACGAGTTTCACCTGGAGGGGGAGTCGACCGAGGCTCCGGCGCTGAAGAAGCATAGCGGCAGCGAGCTGTTCTGGGCCTGGATGCCGTATCTGCTGCTGGTTGTCTTTGTGCTGATCTGGGGGCAGGAAGGCGTCAAGGCGAAGTTGAACTCGTTCACGATCAATATCGCGTGGCCGGGGCTACATAACCTCGTCGAGCGTATTCCGCCGACGGTGGGCAAGCCGTCGCCGTATCCGGCGATGTACGCGTTCAGCTGGTTATCGGCGGCGGGAACGGCGTGTGTGTTTGCGACCATGCTGGCCGCCGCGCTCTTGCGCGTTTCGCCGGTTCGCTTCGCCGGCCTGCTGGGTCAGACGCTGCAGCAGTTGGCCAAGCCGCTGCTGACGATCGCGAGTGTGCTGGGGTTGGCGTTCTTGATGAACTACTCGGGCGCGACCGCCACGCTTGGGCTGGCGTTTGCTTCGACCGGTTCGACGTTTCCGTTCTTCAGTTCGCTGCTCGGCTGGCTGGGCGTATTCCTGACTGGCAGTGATACTTCCGCGAACGCGCTTTTCGGGAATCTCCAGGTGGTGACGGCCAACCGTTTGGGGCTGGATCCGGTCTTGATGGCGTCGGCCAATTCGGCCGGTGGCGTGATGGGCAAGATGATCAGTCTCCAGAGCATCGCGGTTGCGGCCGCGGCGACCGGGATGAAGGCGGCCGACGAGGCGAAACTCTTCCGGTTCACGCTTCGGCACAGCGTGTTCCTGGCGTCCTTGATCGGGCTGCTGACCGTGTTCTACGCCTACGCTCACTAGTTGAGGGAGTTTAGTGCCGTCGTTTCGACGAGAGTGACCCAAAAGGCTCCGTTCGGTCCGGCGAAGGCCATCCGTTTGTACTGATGGCCTCCGCAGACCCGCATCGAGTACTTGGGACCCTCGACTACCGAGGGCATGGAGAGGTTGACGCCGCGCGGAAGAACGGATTTGAGGTTACCGCCAATCATATTCGCCAATTCTCCCAGGGCGTCAAATACGTCGTCGTCGAACTGGACCGGTTTCGGAATGCGCATCAACCTCGCGGTGAACTCGAGCGCCATGCCCATCGGGCATTCAATCAAAACCGCGCCGGCCCACTCGCCGGTGAAAAACACGGCGCAGGTCGCGCGGTCGGATTGCTCGAAGTATTCGGTGCAGGCCGCCGCGACGGGATAGTCGGTCATGGTCAGAAGCACGTCTTCCACGATCCGGTTGACTTCGGTGTCGTACGCCTCGACATGCAGAATGGAGTTGGTCATTTTTGCCTCAGGGAACTCTATAGAACGCGGCTGATCCGCAGGTGACTCGCTCGAAGCTGTTGTCGAGGTTGATTGTGGTTTCCGCGGCGCCGAGAGCGAGAAGGGCCTTACTGGCCATCGCCTGACGGATGGACCCGAGGATTTTCCGCTTCGTCTCGACGTCGAAATAGATAAGCACGTTGCGACAGAACACAAGGTCGAACGGGCCGTGCATCCGCATCGGGTTCCGCAGATCGAACTGCTGGAAGGTGACCATCCGGCGCAGTTTGTCACTGATCTGCCAGTCCAGGCCGACACGCGTAAAGTGTTTGACGAGGTATTTGGCGGGAAGGCCGCGGTTGACCTCGATCTGCAGGTAGCGGCCGGCCGCCGCCTTATCCAGAATCTGCTGGTTCAGGTCGGTGCCGAGAATCTGAACCTTCCAGCCGTCGAGGTTCAGGTCCTGGAGCAACATGGCGATGCTGTAGGCTTCCTGGCCGCTCGAGGCGGCTGCCGACCAGATCGAGATCCGGCGCGTGTCCCGGCGCGACTCTACCAGTTTTGGCAGAACATGTTGTTGCAGGGAATCGAAGACGGGAAGGTCCCGGAAAAACAGGGTTTCATTCGTGGTCATCGATTCGACTACACGGCTGCGCAGATCTACGGGCGCTGTGGCGCGAAGCAGATTGCACAGATCGTTCAGCGTCGAGAGCTTCTCCTGCCTGACGATGGGAAGCAGTCGGGACTCCAGCAGGTAATGCTTGCCGGCGTCGATGACGATTCCGCTCTCCTGGTAGATGTAGCGTTGCAGAAAAGCATAGTTCTCCGGGCTGATATTCGCCGGGGATGTGTGCCGTTCACCGAGGGATGTTGCCATTTCAGTTTCCGCCTCGCGGTTGGGTTTGCGGTTTTAGGGTCGTTCCTGGAATTGGAGGTGGCACCGGATCAGGTCCGACGTAGAATCTCGGGGACGACCGAGCGAAGATCACAAACCGAATCGGCGTAACCCGCGCGCACGACGAATCCCGGCATGCCCCACACGACGCTGCTTGCTTCATCCTGGGCAATGACGTAGCTTCCAAGGCTGCGCAGTTGCTCGACGCCCCGGAGTCCGTCCTGGCCCATGCCCGTCAAAATTACGGAGATGACCCCGCCACCGTAAACCTCCGCTACCGAGCGGAATAGGACATCGACAGCAGGCCGGCAGGAGTTTTCCATCGCATCCTGGTTCATCTGAAGTTGTACCTTGCCGCCCGTTCGCACAACGCGCATGTGATAATCCCCCGGAGCGATGTACACAGTCCCCGGCAAAACATTCATGCCGTGTTGTCCCTCGACGACCTTCAGTTTGCTTTGTGACTGCAATCGCTCGGCGAGCAACCGGGTAAACATCGGCGGCATATGCTGAACGATCAGTACTGGAATCGGGAAGTTCGCGGGCAACGCCGGAACGACTTCGGCGAGTGCGTTCGGTCCACCGGTCGACACGCCGATGGCCAGGGCCCCCGGACGACCCAAATGGGGCCGAGGCGTGGGCGCCGCTATCGGCCTGGGCGCAGCAGCGGTGGTCGCCAGCGGGACTGGCCTCCTGCCCGTCGCCCCATCCTGCGACTGTCTGAAGAACTGACGGATCTTCGGGACCAGTTGGTTGTGGAATGCGGCGATGCCTCCCTCGTCGGAGTGTCGAAGACTCTTGGTGATGTAGTCGTCGGCACCGGAGGAGAGCGCTTCGATCGTAATCGTGGCACCGCGTTCTGTGAGTGTGCTGCACATGATCACCCTGGTTTTCGGAAACTGGCGCTTGATTTCCCGCAGCGTCGCAATTCCGTCCATTTCGGGCATTTCGATGTCCAGGGTGACCACATCCGGCATCAGTTGGTATAGGGGACCCGATTTTCTTGGACACAAAGTTGGCTTATTAACTGAGATCCAAGGAGACTGAACGTAATGGAAGAAAAGAAAGACACTATTGGTTCCGGGACGGTGGGAGGAGCCCGAAGGGCGATGCCCAGCGACCCGGAACCGGCCGCCGCGACTGGCCCGCTCGGACCGAATCAGCGTTGGAGCGTCACTCGAAAGCGTGAGGTGGCGCTCCGGCTGCTCCGAGGGGAATCCATGGAAGCCTTGGCCCGTGAACTGGGCGTAGAGATCTACCGCCTGGCGGAGTGGAAGAACAAGGCCCTGGCAGGCATTGATGCCAGCCTCCGGGAGCGGGAGGGGGATCCGCTGGAGAAAGAGTTGCAGTCGGCCCGCAGCAAAATCGGCGAGTTGATGATGGACATCGAACTGCTCCGCGAGAAGACGAGGCGGCCCGGCCCTTTAGCCAAGGGGAGATTGAGAACTTGAGCGCAACAATCTCCCTAACCTCAGCCAAGCGATACGGGGTCGAGCGCGTCTGTACCATCTGGGAGCAGCCGCGTTCGAGCTTTTATGCCTGGCGGCGCAATAACGATCCTGCCATCGCGGAGTCGGCGCCACCGGATCAGAAGAGAGGCCCAAAGACGAAGCTGACAGATACCGAGCTACTGGGCAAGATTCAGGCTGATCTGGAGCGCTCTCCATTTCAGGGCGAAGGCCACCGCAAGGTATGGGCGCGGTTGCGAGTCGTCGATGAGGTGCGCGTCTCGCGGAAGCGGGTTCTCCGAATCATGCGGGAAAACCGGCTCTTGAGCCCGTATCGATGCCGGAAGGCGACGGGTGAAAAGCACACCGGCACCATCACAACCGAGGCCCCCAATCTGATGTGGGGTACAGATGGCACCCGGATTCTGACGGTCGAGGACGGCTACGTTTGGCTGTTCTCGGCGGTTGAGCACTGGAGCGCAGAGTGTGTCGGCTGGCATGTAGTCAAGCGCGGTACCCGCTATGCCGCTCTGGAGCCCATCGCGATGGCAATCACGACCATCTATGGTGGGGTCCGGGCGGGCGTGGCGCGCGGGCTTTCGCTTCGCATGGACCATGGCACCCAGTATTTGTCAGACCACTTCTTGAACCAGGTCCGTTTCTGGGGGATTCAGCCCAGTTTCGCTTTTCTCTCAGAGCCAGAAACCAACGGCGTGGCCGAACGATTCAACCGGACCCTGAAAGAGCAGGTCATCTTTGGACGGGTGTTTCAAAACATCCAGGATGTCCGCTCGGCCGTCGCCGCTTTCATCACCAAGTACAACCAGCAGTGGCTGGTTGGAAAACTGGGGTACCGCTCCCCAGCCCAAGCCCGCAGGGAGTACTTTCAGGCGATTGCAGCCTGAACAAAGGTGTGTCCAAACAATCGGGTGCGGTACAAGGCCTGCTACCAGGCGGTGGTGGAGGCGCCGGTGATGATCGGCGCGTTTCGCG
>CAYMTH010000062.1:0-14046 GCA_964393235.1 uncultured Solibacteraceae bacterium
CGGGGGCCGGCGGTGAGCACCGGGGCGGGGAGTTTCTCCCAGCGATCGGGGCCGGCGGCGCGGGCGAGGCCGATTTGCGGCGGGTTGCCGGCCTGGTACCAGTAGGACAGGGTGTCGCCCTCGGCAAGCAGCGAACCGTTGGCGGCGATGTAGCCGCCTTCCCAAGCGGCGGGGCCGGGCTGCAGGAAGGCGCCTTTTTTCGTCCAGACGTGGCCGTCGGAGGAGGTGGCGAGGCCGGTGCGCCAGACCTTGCCGTCCCAGCCGGAATAGGCGTTGAGGAACTGGCCGCCGAAGCGGGCGATGGACGGGTTGAGGGCGTCGACGGAGTCGAACTGGCCGGCGGCGCCGCGGGCGATGACCGGTTCCGGTTCGGGTTCCCACTTCCACGCGACGACTCCGGGGGAGGAAGGCGGCGCCGGAAGCGTAAAGTTGTCGTAGCGGCCGCAACCGCAAAGGATTAGCGCGAGGAGGCCCGCCCACCGGTGCATAGAACGATCATAGCGGGATGCGGATGCGGAGCGAGGATCCGCGGCCGGGGGCGGAGTCGAGCAGCATTTCGCCCTTGAGCTTGCGGATGCGACTGCGGATGGTGACCGGGCCGCGGTTGAGCAGGTCGAGTTCTTCGAGCGAGTAGGCGCCGGCGAAAGGAAAGCCCTTGCCGTCGTCCTCGATCGAGAGTTCGAGGATGTCGACGTCGCGGCCGACGCCGACGGTGACGTTCTTGGCCTGCGCGTGTTTCTGGATGTTGTGGAGCGCTTCGCGGACGATCTGGATGATCTCGGTGGCGGTGGCGTCGGCGGGGGTGGCGCGGGTGTTGGAGCCGACGAAGGCGCAGGGAACACGGTTGTCGCGCTCGAAGGTCTCGACGATCTTTTTGATCGACGGCACGAGGCCCGCGCCGTCGATCTCCGACGGGCGCATGTTGCGGACGAACTGGCGGATCTCCTCGCCCTGGCTGCGGGCGAGCGTCTGCAACTCGTCGAGTTCGGCGAGGGCCATGCGCGGGTCCCGTTCGAGCATCTTGCGCAGCACCTGCAGCCGGACCTGGAAACCGACGAAGCTCTGCAGCGGGCCGTCGTGGAAGTCGTGAGCGATGCGGAGCCGCTCGGCTTCGCGGGCGTGTTCGGCCTCCGACCGGAACATCATCGCCTGGCGGGCGGCGGACCGGAGGCGGTCCTGCAGCGCCTGGCGCTGGAGCGCCATAACGGTAACGGCCGAACCCGAGAGCAGGACGCTGGGAGAGAGAACCACGTTTTCGGTGGGCCGGGCGACGAGGAGGAAGAGCGTGGTGGCCAGAACCACGGCGAAGATCTCGCGCGGGGTGTGGAGCAGCGCGGCCGACATCAGGATGAAGAGATAAAACAGGGAGCTGATGCCGGTGTTGTACTGCAGCGGCAGGGCGCTGCAGATGAGAAAGAAGATCGTATCGACCAGCAGGCTGAGGAGCATGTAGCCGCGCCGTTCGAGGCTGTAGCCGAAGACGGCGGCGAGGGCGTAGGCGGTGTAGACGCCCCAGAGCGCCACGCTGTTGCGGGCCAGCTCGCCTTCGGCGCCGAAGGCGAGCACCGAGCACAGAATGCCCAGCACGAGCCGGAACATGGCGAGCGAGAAGCGCCAGTGCGGCACGAGTCCGGGGACGCTGATGTCGATGGGTTTTTCCGGGCGGAGGCCTTCGCTCACATTCATCCTGCTCCTTTATCGGCTTCTTACCTTATTTTCTACACCCTTTCGCGGGGGCGGGAACTTTTTCCGCCGGGTGGCGTCCAATGGCTCAGAAGGGCACGCCGGCGAATATGCTAGCGTGGGATTGAGAACAGGAACGGGGCTTCGCACCATGGCTGAAACGCTCATTACCGTGCGCTTGGACGAAAACCATCCCGCCAGCGGGGCCGGAAACGGGGATGGTTGGACCCCTTCGCTCGACGCTTTGCTGGTGGAACGGCTGAAGGCGGGCGAGGAAGCGGCCTATGAGACCCTTCTGGCGCGGTTCCAGCAACCGATCTACAACCTTTGTTACCGGCTGGTGAGCGATCCCGCCGATGCGGCCGATGTGGTGCAGGAAGTGTTCCTGAAAGTTTTCCGGTCGGTGGATAACTTCCGCGGGCAGAGCACGTTGAAGACGTGGATCTACCGGATCGCGGTGAACGAGGCGTACAACCACCGGCGGTGGTTCAGCCGGCACCGGAAGCAGGAAGTGGGACTGGACTCGGAGGACGAGTCGTCGCGGCCGTGGCTGGAGTCGATTTCCGACCCGGCGCGGGACCCTTACGAACTGGCTCTCAACGAAGAGCGGCATCAGCTGATCGAAGCGTCGCTGCGGGAGATCAACTCGGATTTCCGGGCGGCGGTGATCTTACGGGATTTGGAAGACCTGAGCTATGAAGAGATCGCCGATGTGTTGCAGATCTCGCTTGGCACGGTGAAATCGAGGATACTGCGCGGGAGGGAGTCGCTGCGGCGGGTCCTGACGGCGCAGATGGACCCGCAGGCGGCATCGAGCGGCCTGGGGCTGATTCCGGGAGCTGTGAAATGAAGCGGCCCATCGATTGTCGAACGTTCCGGATGTGGTGTGAGGACCTGAGCGATCCGCGGATGGACGCGGCGCTGCGGGCGGATCTGACGGCGCACCGGGGGACCTGCCCGGCCTGCGCGGATTTCGCGTTGCGTTCGCAGCATCAGCGGCGGGGGTTGCACGGCTTGCCGGCGCGGCCGCTGCCGGTGAACCTGGCGGTGAGCCTGCGCGTGCTGGCTTCGAAAGAGCGGTCGCGGCGGGCGGCGCGGGTCGACTGGGAGACGCGCTTTGAGACGTGGAAGAGCCGGGCGCGGCTGGTGATGAACAATCTGTGGCGGCCGCTGGCGATTCCGACGGCCGGCGGGCTGGCTTCGGCGTGCATCCTGTTTTCGGCGCTGATGCCGACGTTCGCGCTCGACAACGCGGCGCGGGCCGACGTGCCGACGGCGTGGTATCAGTCGGCCGAGGTCTACGGGCTGTCGCCGTTCGGCGGCAACTTCGAGGACGTGACGCTGGACGTGCGGATCGATACGTCGGGCCGGGTGATCGACTATGCGATCCCGGACGGTGAGTCCGCTTCCTGGCGCAAGGACCCGGAGATGCGGAAAGCGGTGGAGAACAGCCTGCTGTTCATGAGCTTCAAGCCGGCCAGTTTCTTCGGCCAGCCGGCATCGGACACCATCCGGATCACCCTGCGCCGCAGCCACATTGAGGTGAAAGGCTAAGCCCCCTGGGACAACGGCTCGGGCAGCATTTTCTGACGAACCCGGCGATCCTCGAAAAGATCGCCGAGTCGGTGTGCGCGGGCGCGCCGGAGACGATCGTCGAGATCGGTCCGGGGCAGGGCGCGCTGACCGAGTACCTGCTGCGGGGCGGGGCGCATGTTCATGCGATCGAGCTCGACCCGGCGATGGTGGAGCGGTTGGCGCGGCGGTTTCCGGACCATCCGCGGCTGACGGTGCATCCCGCCGACGTGCTGGACGTCGATCTGGCCCAGTGGGGGCCGGCGGCGTTGGCGGGCAATCTGCCCTATTACATTACTTCGCCGATTCTGGAACGGATCCGGCGGGCGCGGACGGCGATCGCGTCGTCGACGCTGTTGATTCAGAAAGAGGTCGCCGACCGGCTGGTGGCCGGGCCGGGATCGCGGGACTACGGATACCTGACCGTGCTCACGCAGTCCTGGGCGGAGGCGCGGCTGGTGGTGAACGTTCCGCCCGGTGCGTTCCGGCCGCCACCGAAGGTGGATTCGGCGGTGGTGCATCTGCAGGCGCTGCCGGAAGTGGCGCCGGATCTGGAGCCGTTCCTGAAGTTCGCCGGCCTGGCGTTCCGGCAGAAGCGGAAGAACCTGCGGAACAATCTTGGGCAGGCGTATCCGCAGGCCGATTGGGATGCGTTGCCGGAACGGACGCTGCGGGCCGAGCAGTTGAGCATTTCGCAACTGCGGGAGTTGTGGCGCAAGCTATCCTAAAAACTGGATGCTTCGCGTAAGATTTGCCCCCTCTCCGACCGGGTACCTGCACATCGGCAGCGCCCGGACGTTCATTTTCAACTGGCTGTATGCGCGCCGAAACGGCGGGACGATGATCCTGCGGCTCGACGATACGGACGTCGAGCGGAACACGCAGACGTCGGTCGATTCGATCTTTGACGGCCTGGACTGGCTCGGATTGTCGTGGGACGAGTTCTACAAGCAGTCGGACCGGCTGGAGTTGCACCGGGCCGCGGCGGAGCGGATTCTCGAAAAGGGTCTCGCCTACCGGGACTTCACACCGGCGGCGGATCCGGCGGCTGAGCAGGCCGAGGAGAAGAGCTACGACGGCGCGGGCTGGCGGGCGAATCCGGGGCAGCGGGAGATGTCGAAAGAGGAGTCCGACCGGCGCGCGGCGGCGGGCGAGCCGTTCGTCATCCGGTTCCGCGTGCCGCGGGGCGAAGGGCGCGCGGTGACCTTCAACGACGCGGTGTACGGCCCGCAGTCGAAGGACTGCGACGACATCGAGGACTTCGCGCTGCTGCGTTCGACGGGCATGCCGACCTACCACCTGGCTTCCTGCTCTGACGACGCCGACCTGAACATCTCTCACATCATCCGCGGGCAGGATCACCTGACCAACACCTTTAAACACATCCTGATCTTCGAAGCGCTCGGCGCGCCGGTGCCGCAGTTCGCGCACCTGCCGCTGCTGATCGCGCCGGACGGCGCGAAGCTGTCCAAGCGCAAGCACGGCCCGGTGGTGAGCGTGACGACGTACCGCGACGCGGGCTTCCTGCCGCATTCGTACGTGAACTTCCTGTGCCTGCTCGGCTGGAGCCCGAAGGACAACCGCGAGCAGATGACGCGGCAGGAGATCATCGACATCTTCAGCTTTGAAGGCATCAACCGCTCGAACGCCGTGGTGAATTTCACCGAGGAAGATCCGATCGACCCGAAGGCGCTGTGGCTGAACGCGCAGCACCTGCGGACGATGCCGGTGGAGGAGATCCTGCCGGCGGTGGAGCTGGTGCTCGCCAAGGCGGGGCTCGCGAAGCCGGAGAACTTCGCCTACGTGGTCGACCTGATCCGGGCGCGTTACCAGACGCTGCTCGATTTCGCGGGGAAGGGAAAGCCGTATTTCTCCGACGACTTCGAGATCGAGCCGGCGGCGCTCGAGAAGCTCGACGCGCCGGGCGCGCGGGAGTTGCTGCGCGAGTTGTCGGCGCGGCTGGCGGCCGATCCGGAGTTCAGCGAGGCGGGAGCGGAGAAGCACCTGCGTGAACTGGCCGCCGAGCGCGGCGTGAAGGCGGGTTTGTTGATTAACGGCGCGCGGGCGGCGTTGACCGGGCAGGCCGTCGGGCCGAGCGCGTTCGCGCTGTTCACGGCGCTGGGCCGCGAGCGTTCGATCGCACGGCTCGGAAAGGTATAGCGATGATACTGCTGGGACTGGGCGGCCTGGGCCGCAACGCGGCGGCGGCGATCGCCCGCAACGGAGAGTTGGCGGCGGCGGTGGAGCAGTTGAAGGCTGCGCGCCACCACACGCCCGGCGTTCTGCCGCTCGAGGCGATCCGGCAGTGTCTGGACCTGGCCGGCACGAAGGCGGAAAACGTCGACGTGGTGGCCATCGCGCGCCCGTTCCCGTCCGAATCCGAGTTACATCTCGAGATCCGTTCGCTGTTCCCGAAGGCCAAGGTGACGGCTGTCGAGCACCACATGGCGCACGCCGCGGCCGCATATTACCTCTCGGGCTTCGACCGGGCGACGGTGCTGACGCTCGACCGCAACGGCGACTTCCGCTGCGGGGCGCGGTGGACGGCCGAGGGCTCGCACCTGCACCTGCAGAAAGAGCTTTACTATCCCGATTCGATCGGCGACCTGTACAGCCGGGTGACGGAACTGCTGGGCTACCGGCCGAACTCGGACGAGCCGAAAGTGCAGTGGCTGGCGACCTCCGGCGAGCCGGTGTATGCGTCGCTATTCGACCAGATCTTCCCCTTCGCCGACGGTTGGGCAAGCCACTCGGACCGCCACTTTTTCGATGGCGAGCGCTTGTCGCGCGGCGGCTTCAGCGCGCGGTTCTTTCAGGCGCTCGGGCTGGCCGACGGGTCGGTGGTGCCGGAGAAACTGGCGTCCGACGTCGCGGCGTCGCTGCAGGCTGCGGTAGAAAAAATCGTGCTGCGGCTGGCCGGTACGGGCGATAATCTGTGCCTGGGCGGCGGCGTGTTCTTGAACAGCCTGCTGGTGGCGGCGCTGGAGCGATCGGGGCAGTTTCAGAACGTTTATGTGCAACCGGCGGCGGGGAACGCGGGCACGGCGTTCGGGGCGCTGTGCGCGGCGTGGCACCAGATGCTGGGGCAGTCGCACCGGCTGCACCTGGGGTCGTTCAGCCTCGGGCCGGAGTTCACGAACGAAGAGATCAAACGCGTTTTTGAGAACTGCAAGCTGAGCTTCCAGACGCTGCTGACCACGGATGCGATCCTCGATACGGCGATCGATCAGTTGCAGCGGGACCGCATCCTGGCGTGGATGCAGGGGCGGATGGAGTTCGGCTCGCGCGCGCTGGGCAACCGCTCGATTCTGGCCAGCCCGGTGAACCCGTACTCGACCGAGAACCTGAACGTGTTCATCAAGCACCGGGAGCCGTTCCGGAAGTTCGCGGCGTCGGTGCCGGTCGAGGTCGCCTCGGAGTACTTCGAGGTGGGGCCGAACGCGCGTTACCTGGCGACGGTGGGCCGGGTGCGGCCCGAGTACCGGGACCGGTTCGCGAGCGCCATCATCGGTCAGGACCAGGTGCGCGTGCACACGGTGGCGGAAGAGGACAATCCGCTCTACTGGCGGCTGCTGCACCGGGCGGCGGAAGCGTTCGGCATGCCGGTGCTGTACAACACGAGCTTCAACCTGTTCGGGGATCCGCTGGTCTGCACGCCTCGGGATGCGGTTCGCAGCTTCTATTCCTCGGGGATCGACGCGATGATCGCCGGGTACTTCTTCGTCGAGAAGTAGGATCAAGTGGTGGCGGAGGTGGGACTTGAACCCACACGCACAGTGAAGTACGGCAGATTTTGAGTCTGCTGCGTCTGCCAGTTCCGCCACTCCGCCACTTGAGCGAACAGCAATTAAAGTATAACAGATGCCTCTTCCCACTGCCCGTGAACTTGCGCGGCGCCTGCGGGCGCGCGAAGTGTCCGCCGTCGAGCTGCTCGACGCCCACCTGGAGACGATCGCGGCGCGCAATCCGGAGCTGAACGCGATCGTGACGCTGACCCCCGACTTGGCGCGGGCGCAGGCGCTGCGGGCCGATGCGGCGGCGGCGCGGGGCGAGTGGCTGGGCCCGCTGCACGGGCTGCCGGTGGCGCACAAGGACCTGCAGGAGACCCGCGGCGTGCGGACGACGTTTGGGTCGCCGCTCTACGCCAATTACGTGCCGGACTTCGACACCGAGATCGTCCGCTGCATGAAGGAGGCCGGGGCGGTGTGCGTGGGCAAGTCGAACACGCCCGAGTTCGGCGCAGGCTCGCAGACGTTCAACCCCGTCTTCGGCAAGACGCGGAACCCCTACGACACGACGAAGACGTGCGGCGGGTCGTCGGGCGGAGCGTGCGTGGCGCTGGCCACGGGCATGGTGGCGCTCGCCGACGGCTCCGACACCGGCGGTTCGCTGCGCAATCCGGCGAGTTTCTGCGGCGTGACCGGCCTGCGGACGACGCCCGGCTTGGTGCCGATCGTGCCGAATGCCTGCCCGGAGAGCCCGCTGACGGTGAACGGGCCGTTGGCCCGCAACGCGGCCGACGCGGCGCTGCTGCTCGGCGTGCTGGCCGGCGTCGCGCCGCCGCCGATGGAGCGCGACTTCCGCGGGATGCGGGTCGGCTGGCTCGGCGAGATCCCGGGCCTGCCGGTGGAGCCCGAGGTGCGGCGCGTGGTGGACGGGGCGCGGCGCCGGCTGGAGAAAGCCGGCTGCGTGGTCGAGGACGCCGCGTTCGACTTCGAAGGGGCCGACGAGTCGTTCCGCATCCTGCGGGCGCGCGAGTTTCACGCCTGGCACGGGGGCAAGGATCTGTCGGTGGTGAAGGAAACGGTGCGGCAGGAGGTGGAGCGCGGGGCGCGGTTGACGGCCGCCGATCTCGAGCGGGCCGTGGCGCTGCGCGAGGCGCTGCTGGCGCGGTTGCGCGGCTTCCAGGAACGCTATGAGTTCTTCGCGTTGCCCACTGTGCAGGTGGCTCCGTTCGACATCGAGCAGCCCTACGTGACCTCCATCAACGGCCTCGAGCTTTCCAGCTACATTGACTGGATGCGCAGCTGCTACTACGTCTCGATTCTCGGCGTTCCCGCCGCCAGCACGCCCGCCGGATTCACCGCCGGCGGCTTGCCCGTGGGACTGCAGTTGGCCGGCCGCCCGGGCGCCGATTGGGAGGTGCTGCGGCTGGCGCACGCGCTCGAGCAGGTCACCGGAAACGAGGGGTGAGCGGTTATGATGGTTTTGCTATGATCAACCGCCGCCAACTGCTTGCCACCCTCGCCGCCGGCTCGCTTGCCGTCCAGGCGAAGAAGATGAAAAACATCGGCTGCCAGCTGTATACGCTGCGCAGCGTGATCGACGCCAATCCGAAGGCGATCTTCGACCAGTTGCGCGAGGCCGGCTACGAAGAAGTCGAGGTCGTGCGCGGCAACATGGCGAAGATCTGGGACGCGCTGAAGCAGACGAAGCTGAAGCCGGTCAGCCTGCACATCGACACCGTGTACTTCACGTCGCAGCAGGACAAGCTCGCCGCGGCGCTCGATGATGCCAAGGCCAAGGGCTTCAAGTACGTCGTCTGCCCGTACATCGCCCCGGCCGATCGCGGCGGCGTCGAAGTGATCAAGCGGCTGGCCGATACGCTCAACAAGGCCGGCGAGAAGTGCAAGGCGGCCGGAACTCACCTGTGCTACCACAACCACGCTTTCGAGTTCGAACCGGTGCCGGGCGGGAAGGGCAATCTGCTCGACGTGCTGATGGCGTCGACGGACCCGGCGCTCGTGGGCCTGGAGTTTGACATCATGTGGTCGGCGGTCGGCGGCGTGGATCCGATCGAGGTGCTGCGCAAGTACAAAGGCCGCGTGCCGCTGCTGCACGTCAAGGACCTCGGGCCGGGCATCACCGTCCGCTATAACGAGAAGGTGCCGCGCGAAGCTTTCAAGGAGGCCGGTTCCGGCGTGCTGGAACTGCCGAAGATCCTCCGCGCCGCGAGCGAGTCCGGCACGAAGCATTTCTTTGTCGAACAGGACCAGACGCCTGGTGATCCGATGGTGAGCCTGAAGCAGAGCATCGCGTATCTGAAGAAACTGGAGCTGTAGCGTTCAAGGGCTTCGGCCCGCGGCCGATAAGGAAACGGGGTGAGCTTGCGATCGATCTTCCCCATCCTGGTGCTGACGGGACTCCTCCCGCTACAAGCCGCCGACGCTGCCGCGGCGGGCGTTCGATCCCTGCTGTCCACGCAGGAAGAGTGGCGCTGGGTGACGCTGACCGCCGATAGCGGTCTGCCGGCGGGCCGCGTGCAGGCGATCGAGGCTGACGGCGACGAAACGGTATGGGTGGGGACGGACCGGGGCGTCGCCTGGTTTGACGGCTATCAGTTTGTCCCGCCTGTGACCGGGGACGCGGGCCTTCCCCGCGATGTTCGGCGCATCACCCGGATGGACAACGGCGATGTGGTGCTGCTGGCCGATCGCGATGTCTGGGTGGGCCGGCGCGGCCGGCTTCAGCGCGTGCCGGCGCCGTATCTGGTGGTGGCGCTGGCGCCGATGCCGGGTGGATCGCTGTTTGTCTCCACAGTCAACGGGGCGTTCCAACTATCGCGGGTAAAGTGGTTGCCGCTGGCCCGTGGTGCGGGCGCGCTGGCGCTCTTCCCTGGCCTGGAAGGACGTCTGTGGGGGGTGACGGCGGCAGGGATGGTCGGTTGGGACGGGGAGGCCTGGAGGGAGTTGCCCGGCCTTCGCGTCGTGGAATCGGTTGATGCCGTGGTGGAGGCCGAGGATACGCTGGTGTTGGCGGTGCGGGCGCCGGGGGCGTCGGCCGGCTTGTGGGAGGGCCCGGTCCGCGGATCGGGCGACGCGTTCCGGATCCACGCCGACGCGCCCCGGACTCTGGTGTTGTCGAGAGGGGGCGACGGGCTGGCCACGTTCGATTCCGGTGACGTGCGGGTGCGCGTGGACGGCCGGTGGAAATCGCTGGAAGGGAGTTTCCATGGCGCTGTGCTGCGGCGATCCACCTGCCTGTTTCTTCACCCGAATGGAGAGATCTGGGCCGGCACGCTGGGGGGATTGAACGTCTACCGTTCAAAAGCCGCGCTGCGGCAGCGGAGTTTCGCGGCGGGGGACGGACGGAACAATATCCACGAGATTCTGCGGCGGGGGAACGGGGATTTGTGGATGGCGACGACCGACGGGCTCTTTGTGCAGACACCCGGCGGAGCGGGGCGGGTGATCGCCGAGATCGGCGGCAGGCGGCTGGGCGTGATGACGGGATTGGCGGAGGACGCGGCGGGCGATTTGTGGGTGTCCTCCGGTTCGGCGTTCGGCGGCGCGTGGCGGCTCCGCGGCGACGCTTGGCGGCACTTCGGAGCGGCGGAGGGACTGACCGACTGGCCGGTTCACCGCATTCGCCGGGACGATGCCGGACGGCTCTGGTTCCTGACGAATATGGCCGTGCAGCGCGGCCGTCCCGAACAGGCCGGGGCCTACCGGTGGGACGGCGTCCGCTTTGAACGGTACGGGTTGGAGTCGGGAATGCCGAACCCGGCGGTCACGTCGATGACCGAGGCGCCCGACGGCGCCCTCTGGTTCGGTACGGCCCAAGGGCTGGCGCGCTACGCCGCCGGCCGTTGGGAGCAATTTTATGAACGGCTTGGACTTCCGCACCCGCGGATCTGGGACCTGGCGGCGGGGCCGGACGGCGCCGTCTGGTTCTGCCATCAACGGGGCGGCGGGGGGATCGGGCGCCTGTTCCGCAGGCGGGACGGTTCGGTGGATATCCGCTATTTCACCGTCCTCGACGGATTGCCGTCGAACGATGTCTGGGCGGTCTATGTTGAAGCGGATGGCCGTGTCTGGGCGTCCACCGCCAACGGCGTCGCCGTTTATCACGGCGGCCCGTGGGTCGCGGCGGGGATTGGATTCGGCCTCGACGGCATCAAGACGTGGCCGCTGCTGTTGGAACGGGACCAGTTGTGGATCGGCACGCTCGGCCAGGGCACGCTGCGGTTGAGCCGGAGCGAGCGCCGGGGCGTGGCGCCGCGCGTCTTCTTTCAACCCGCCAAGATGGAGGGCGACCGCTGGCGGCTCGGGTGGCGGGCGCTGGCCCGCGGCGGCGCGATCCGCCCCGGCGACATTCTGACGCGCTATCGCGTCGACGGCGGGCCCTGGTCGCCATGGTCGAATGTGCGCGAGCATGTCTTCAGCGAAACCGACTACGGCCGGCGCCGCGTGGAGGTGCAGGTGGTCGACGCGCTGGGCGATGTCGCGGCGGCGCCGCGCGTGGCGGACGTGGAGATCCCGGCGCCGTTCTACCGGCGGCCGCTGTTTCTGTACTTCGCCGGGCTTGGCCTGATCGCCATCGGCGCGCTGGTCGCGCACACGGTCCGCAACCGGCTGCGCTACACGCGCGAACTCGAGGTCGCCAAGCGGAAGGCCGAGGAGGGCGGCAACGCGCGCACGGCGTTTCTGGCGGCGATGAGCCACGAGATCCGGACCCCGATGAACGGTGTCCTCGGCATGACGGCGCTGCTCGCCGATACGCCGCTCGACCTGCGCCAGCGCGGCTACGTCGAGACGATCCGGGATTCGGCCGAAGGGCTGCTCAGCGTCATCAACGACGTCCTCGATTTTTCCAAGATCGAGTCCGGCACCTTTTCGATCAGCGTCGCCCGGTTTGACCTCGAGGAGGTCTGCGAGCAGGTGGTGACGCTGCTGGCCGCGCGCGCCGGCGAGAAGGCGCTGCCCATCGCGGTCGATTATCCGAACGATCTGCCGGCGCAGGTCTTCGGCGATGCCGGCCGCGTCCGCCAGATCCTGCTGAACCTCACCGGCAACGCCATCAAGTTCACCGATGCCGGGTCGGTCCGGATCGAAGTCTCCCGGTTGCCGGCCGGGCCCGGCCCCGGCAGGCTCCGGATCGCGGTGATCGATACCGGCATCGGCATTCCGTCCGACAAGATTCCGCTTCTGTTCCGCGAATTCAGCCAGATCGATAACGCCGACAACCGCCGTCACGGCGGCACCGGTCTCGGCCTGGCGATTTCACGCAAGCTGGCGGAGCGGATGGGTGGTTCGCTGACGGTGGACAGCGCCCCCGGCGCCGGCTCCAGCTTCTATTGCGACCTTCCGCTCGAGCCTGCCGCCGGCCTGCCTCAACGGGCAGCGTACGAGGGCCGCTGCCTCATCGTGCATCCCTCGGCCTTCGTCCGCGCGACGCTGGCCGTGTTCTGCCGTGACTTCGGCATCGAGGCCGATACCACGCCGGCGCCCGCCGTCGAGCCGGATCCGCCCTGCCGGTGGGTGCTCGCCGCCGGCCGCTGGTGCGCGGAACTGGAGGCGCGAACGGCGGCGGCCGGGACCCGCGTCCTGCCGGTCGATACTCCCCGCGCCGGCGCGCCCGACACGATCATGCCGCTTTCGCGCCGGCGCCTGCGGAACCTGCTTTCCGAAGCCGGGCCCGTCGAGCGCGCCTCCCCGGCGCCGGCGCCCGAGTGTTTCTCCGGCCGCGTCCTGGTGGTCGAGGACAACCTCACCAACCAGCGCGTGACGCGGCTGCTGCTCGAAAAGCTCGGCTGCTCGGTGGTTGTGGCGGGCGACGGCGCGCAGGCGCTGCAGATCTTCGCCCACCAGGAGTTCGACCTCGTCTTCATGGACGTGCAGATGCCGGTCATGGACGGGCTCGAAGCCGCCCGCCGCCTGCGCGCGCTCGGCCCGGCCGGCCGTGCCGTCCCCATCCTGGCCCTCACCGCCAACGCGCTCGAAGAGGACCGCCAGCGGTGCTTCGACGCCGGCATGTCCGGCTACCTCTCAAAGCCGGTGGCACGCGACGAGATCGTGGCCGCGCTGCGCCGCCATCTTTCCGCCCCCTCGCTCAATCCCGTCCCGCGCGGTTAGCGGACGTTCGGCCCCCGCCCCGATTCGATCGGGTCCATGTCCGCGGTCCGCACCGGAGCCCGGCCGTCGGCGAGCCGCCGCAGGTCCCGCCCGACCGGCTCCGGCGAAACGAAAACCCGGCCGTCGAGAAAACTGACCACCAGTTCGTCGCGCTCCGGCCAGTACTCGTAGCGCAGCCGGACCGGCGACCGGCGCGCCATCTCCCCGGACGCCTCCACCCGGTAAAACCGCGCCCGCGGCGCCTGCGCCCGCAGCCCCTCCAGCCGCCGCACGAGCTCGTCCGCGCGCAGTTCGTCTCGATCCAGAAACTCGGACTTCCCGATCGTGTAGCCGCCCCGGCTCGTCCGCTCCACCGGTCCCGGGCAGACGCCAAGGTCGACCGCCACCCCGCCCTCCATCTCCACCACCGGCGGATGGTCCCAGTAGGCGCGCACCCGCCGCTCAAACGCCGCCCGCCCCTCGGGCGTCGCCAGCACGCGGTTCCAGACATTCCCGGCCAGCGTGTCGGCCTGCCGCCGCACGTCGGCCTCCCCGGCGGCGAAGCGGCCGAAAAAGCGCAGCCGGATCCCCTGGCGCACGTGCGGCTCGATCAGGGCCGGGTCGGTCGGATTGTAGGCGGCCCGGCCGCACAGCCCGGGGATCGTCAGAATCCATTCGCACACGGCCGCGACGGCCTGGGCGTCTCCGCCCGGGGGCGGTGTGGGTCGACTGCAGGAGCTGAACATAAGCAGGGAGAGGGAAAGAAGGACCGTTCGCAAGCGGGTTTTCCTGGGGAGCTCTGGTATCATGATCGGAATTGCGCCACGCGCCGTGTCACCATGTCCCTGCAACTAGATCGTAAAACGCTCGAATCCGGTATCGAAGTGATCCAACTTTCCGGTAGTCTCACCCTCGGCCGCGAATCCCAGGGCCTCGAAAAGCTCGTCGAAAGACTCCT
>CAYMTH010000063.1:0-14041 GCA_964393235.1 uncultured Solibacteraceae bacterium
CACCGCCGCCGCCTTCTCTGTCATCGGCTCGCAATCCGTTCGCGGATCGCAGGCCAACTCCGCCATGACCCTCGGCCTCATCGGCTGCGGGAACCGCGGCCTCTACGTCAGCGGCCTCTTCGCCAAGAACGAAAACGCCCGCGTCGCCGCCTTCAACGATATCTACGAGGACCGCTTCCAGGCGGCCGGCGCCAAGTACTCCGGCGCCAAGCGCTTCAACAGCATGGACGACATGCTCGCCGACAAGTCGATCGACGCCGTTCTGATCGCCACCCCGGCCTTCCTCCACCCCGAGCACTTCGAACGCGCCGTCAAGGCCAAGAAGCACATCTTCCTCGAAAAGCCCGCCGGTGTCGACGCCGCCGGCTGCCACCGCGTCCTCCGCGCCGCCAAAATGGCCGACCCCACCAAGCGCATCTCCATGGACTACCAGCAGCGCTACGGCAAGGACTACCGCAAGGCCTACGAAGTCGTGAAGTCCGGCGAACTCGGCCGCATCATCCAGATCCGCGCCGCCTGGATGGGCGGCGGGCCGCCGATCAAGAAGGGGCATAACCCGAGCGAAGAGCGCATCCGCAACTGGTTCTTCTACCGCGAGCTCTCCGGCGACATCCTCATCGAGCAGGATTGCCACAATATCGACGTCGTCAACTGGTTCATGGGCCGGCATCCCGTCCGTGTCTCCGGCTACGGCTCCCGCATGTCCCGCACTCAGATCGGCGACATCTACGACAGCCTCGCCTGCACCTTCCAGTTCGAGGACGGGACCATCTGCTCCTACACCGCCAACCAGTTCGGCAACATGGTCGGCTACAGCGATGTGTCCGAGACCTTCGTGTGCGAGAAGGGTTCGGTCAACGTGGGCCGCAAGGGCTATACGATCTACCGCCAGGGCAAGCCGAACGAGGTGGCGGAGACGAAGTACGACATCACGATGGACAACGTGAACGAGTTCGTCGAGGGTGTGCGCACGGGCAAGATGGAGAACGCCGCGCTGTGGGGCGCCGAGAGCACGCTGGTCGCCGTCATGGCGCTGACGGCTTGCACGTCGGGTCAACCCATGACGTGGGAGAAGGTCAATCAGGTATAAACTAGCACCCATGAATCGGATCCTCCTTCTCTCTCTCAGCGCCGCCGCGCTGTTCGCGCAGGCGCAGCAAAAGCAGGCGCCCGCGCCGATGACGTTTTTCATCACCAGCGTCGGCACGGGCAACGGAGCCAACCTCGGTGGACTCGCCGGCGCCGACGCGCACTGCCAGAAACTGGCGGCGGCGGCTGGTGCGGGCGGCAAGACCTGGCGTGCTTACTTGAGTGCCCAGGCCGCCGACGGCAAGCCCGCGGTGAACGCGCGTGACCGCATCGGCCAGGGTCCGTGGCACAACGCCAAGGGCACGCTGGTCGCCCGCGATATTGCCCATCTGCACGGCGATACGATCGACCTCGCCCGTCTCGGCAACGTCATCACGAAGAACAACGGCCTGAACGAAAAGGGCGAGCTGGTGAACGGTGTCGGTGACAAGCCGAACATGCACGACATCCTGACCGGCACGCAGCCCGATGGCCGCGCCTATACCGATAGCGCGGACCACACGTGCAAGAACTGGACCAGTGAAGGCGAAGGTTCGGCGCAGGTCGGCCACCATGACCGCAACGGTGGTGGCATCTCCTGGAACTCGACGCACCCTTCCCGCGGCTGCAGCCAGGCCAACCTGGTCGGCACCGGCGGCGCCGGCCTGTTCTACTGCTTCGCCCAGTAATCCAACTCAACACAAGCAGACGCGGACGGGGCCACCCCGTCCGCGTTTTCCATTTTCCCTCCGCCCACCCAAAAGCCCCTCGTCGGGGACATGCTTTAGCGTGTCCCCGCGCACGAACCTTACCCCATCCCTCCGCACACCCCAATCCACCCCGCCGAAACCATCCCCCGTCTAACCCGGAGAGCACCCCAAAAAACGCGGGCGGCCGCAGCCGCCCGCGCCCGACACTAATACACCCGAATCGACTGCGGCGCGCTCCGCAGCGCATTCCGGATCGCCCGCGTGAAGTTCGGCTCATCGCCGGTGATCTCCACCGCGTTCCCCTTGAAATCCTCCCGGTCGAACACCTGCACCGCCTGCGCCCGCCCGAAGAACTTCACCGACCCGATGTCGAAGTTCGCGTTCGCCATCCTCCGCCGCCCGTTCCGCAAGGTCGAGCAAACCGCCTCGCCCTGGAAATTCCGGTTCCGGTAGAAGCAAACCCCATCCCCGTCCATCTTGTACATCCGGTCGTTCTGGTCGAAGTAGACGCCGTCGGCGTCCCGCTGCCAGCTCCCCGTCGTCGTCCCGCCGCCCGGCGGCAGATCGTACCGGCTCGTCCCTCCGCGCCCCGGCCGCCGCGTGTCCTGGTCCTGCCACGACCCGCCGCCGCCGCCCACGTTGCTCGCCTGGAACTGCCACCGCTGGTTCACCTCGTTGTTCCGGTTGTACGAGTTGATCTTTGTCCCGTTGTTCGTCGACCCGTACGGAATATCGATCGCCTTCCCGTTCCGGTTCACGATAATCGCGGTCGTGTCCTGCCCGCTCTCGAACCGCCACTGCTGCCGGTCGGAGTTGTTGAACGGCTCCGCCACCAGCGGCGAACTGGGCCGGTCATCCTGCACCGCCAGCGCATACCCGTTCATGACGTTCCGGATGAAATACCACCCGCCCCCGGCGTCGCTGACGTCCCACGTCTGGTTATCCGTCCGCCGGCTGTCGAACTGAATAATCGAACGCCGGTCGTTCCGGTCCATGTCGAGCACTTTCCGCGACAGCGGGCTGTAAATCTCGTACCGCCCCGGCCCGCGAAACCCGCCCTGCGCGAAGATCGCGCCGGCCATCGTCAATAGTAGGAATGTCTGTTTCATAGTCTAGAATCCCAGCTCCTGTAAGAGCGCCTTCGCCCCGTAAACGTTTCGCAGCGACTCCACGATCCCCTGGCTCGCCACGTGCACCGACCGTTCCATCTTGTCCCGGTACAGATACTGATTCGGCAGCCCCTCGATATTCCCATCGAACAGAATCCCGACAACCTCGCCCTTCGCGTTCACCGTCGGGCTGCCCGAGTTTCCCCCGTGCGTATCGGCCGTCGAAACGAAGTTGTACGGCGTCTTCAGCCGCAGCTTCGCCTTCGAGGCAATCCACGACGGCGGCAGCGCGAACGGCTCCGTGCCCGTCGCCCGGCCATACAGGCCCGTGAAGTCGGTGGCCCAGTTGACGGCCTTCCCCTCGGCGTTCGTATAGCCCTTCACCGCCGCATAGGTCAGTCGCAGCGTAAACGTCGCGTCCGGATACTCGTTCGCCCCGTACACCGCGAACCGCGCCTGCGCGATCTTCCCCGCGCTCGCCGTCTGCACCGCTTCCACCTTGTCCTCGAACCGCTTGTGCAGCGCCCGGCCGTCGGCGTCCAGCAGCCGTGCCAGCTCGAGCATCGTGTCCTTGCTCGCCGCCAGCGCCTCCGCGCTCCCCGTCAGCCGCTTCCGTTCGGCGACGTCGGTCAGCTTCGTTCCGCCGACGTAATACTTCGCCGCCTCGGCCGGCGTCCTGCCGGCGAGGATCTTCGCCACCAACGGATGCCCCGCGCCCAGCCGTTCCGTCATCCGCTTGAACCACTCTTCCAGCGTCACCTGCTCCAGCGCCGGGTAGATCGGCGCTTCCGAATACAGCGCCATCTCCGTCGCCGGCAGCGACGAATCCTGGTACGGCCGCAACCGTTCCCCGTTCGGCTTCGCCTTCTCCACCGCGTACCGGTTCACCCCCCGCGCGATTCCGAGCAGTTCACTTCCCATGCCCGGCGCCCGCTCCAGCAGCGAGTACTCAATGTAAAACTGCCGGTATTCCTTCACGTACGCCTCGATTTCGCTCCAGATCGACCCGAACTGCTTCTGCTTCGCCGGGTCATCGGCGATCGCCTTCCGCAGCCGTTCCTCGGCGTCTTTCTTCAACTTCATCAACTCCGGATCGAGCAGCCCCCGCTGGAACCCGCTCCGCGCCTTATAGCTGTTCTGCACCGACGTCAGCAGGTCCCGCGCGATCCGCTTGTTCTCCGGGTCCTTCGAACCGAACTCGAGCAGCCGGTCGGCCAGCTTCTTCAAAATGTCGAGCGCGTACGGTTGCGTCACGTCCCGCTGGAACTCGAGCTCGGCGATCGTGGCCAGCCGCTCCGTCCGTCCCGGATGCCCCGAAACGAACACCAGTTCCCCGTTCTTCGCCCCCGCCTTCGACCACTTCAGATAGTGCTGCGGCTGGACCGGCTTGCCGTTCTCGTAGGCGCGGAACAGCGCGAAGTCCAGGCAATAGCGCGGGTAGGTGAAGTTGTCCGGGTCGCCCCCGAACGCCGCGATCGCCTCCTCCGGCGCGAACACCAGCCGGACGTCCGTATATTTCTTGTACTCGTACAGGTCGTACTGCCCGCCCGAGTAGAGCGTCACGACGTCGCACCGGTTCCCGGTCGCCTTGTTGCACTCCGATTCCAGCTTCGCGATGTTGGCCTGGCGCACCCGGTTCGCCTCCGCCGGCGGCGTGTTCGCCCCGATTCCGGCCTTCACCTTGTCCGTAACCGTCTCAATCCGCAGCAGAATGTTCACTTCGAGGTCCAGGCACGACTTTTCCTCGGCGCGCGTCTTGGCCAGGAAACCGTTCTTCATGTAGTCGTTTTCCTTGGTGCTGACCTTGTAAATGCACTCGGCGCCGACATGGTGATTGGTGAACAGCAGCCCGTCGGGCGAAACGAACGAGCCCGACCCGCCGTTGTTGAACCGTACCGAGGAAAGCTGTAAGTGCTTTAAAAACTCGTCGGTTAGCGTAAATCCGTACTTCTTCTTCAGTTCTTCTTTCGGGAACCGGTTGAAGAGCCACATGCCTTCGTCGGCCAGGCCCGGTAGGGCACCGGCGAACAGGGCGCAAAGGAGGGGTAGAAGTGTGCGTCGCATCCATTCTATTGTCCCACGCCTGCCGGCCGATGATTTTTCGCCCCGGTAACCTTCCTGGAATCAACGCTTTCGGTGTTAATTGTTGCACCGGATTGCTATACATTCCCCTCCCGCGTGTGCCATACTCAGAACTGAAAATTTTTCACCTGTAGCAACGGCGATGAACCAAGTGGACGAGGCGATTGCCCGTTATCACAAACTCCTGGAATCGGAACAGTTCCGCGATCTCGGCTGGGTCGAACAACTGCACAGCACCATGCAGACCCGCGGGCTCGAACTGAGCGGAAAGCCGGTTTCGTCTTTCCTTCGCCCGCATTTCCTGACGCGCCGTCAGTATGAATCGCTGCAGAAGGGCGGGGAAGCGCTCTGGACCGCGATCGACCGCATGCGCCAGATGGTGCTCTCGACCCCCGCGCTGTTGAATCGATTGGACTTATTGCCCGGCGAACGGATGCTCGCCGAGATGAACCCCGGCTACAAGCACTTTGCCGTCACCAGCCTGCTCGATTCGCACATCAACAACGGTTCGATGCGCGTCTCGCACCTGAGCGCGGAAACGCCCGTCGGCGTCCTCTACCAGGACCTGCTTTCCGAACTGTTCTACGACGCCGCGCCGGTGAAAGAGTTCCGCAAGCGTCACAAACTCGCGAAAATCCCCTCCGTAAAGTATCTGCAAAGCGCACTTTTGAAGGCTTTTCGTGACTTTGGAGGCCGAAAAACAGCGCAAATTGGCATCCTTGAGTTCAAACAACCGTTTGAAACGGTGGAGACGCGCGAGCATCACCTGCTTGCCGACTACCTGACGGCGCACGGCAACCCGGCCGAGGTGGTGAGCCCCGAACAGCTCGAATACAAGAACGGCGTGCTGCGCAAGGGCGAGTTCACGATCGACGTGATCTACCGCCGCGTCCGGACGCACGAGTTCCTGGTGAAGTACGACCTGACGGTCCACCCGCTGGTGCGGGCGTACCGCGAAGGCAAAGTCTGCATCGTCAACAGCTTCCGCAGCGACATCGCGCAGCGCAAGGCGATGCTCGACCTGCTGACCGATGAGACGATCATCGCCAAGTTCCCGGCCGCCGAGAAGAAAGCCATCCGCACGTTCGTCCCGGTCACCCGGGTGATGAGCGAACGGAAGGTGACCTGGGCGGGCGAAGAGGTCGATCTGCCGGATTACGTGCTGCGGAACCGGACGAAACTGGTGTTGCGGCCGAACAGCGAGTCGGCGGAGATGCCGTCGTTTGAGGGCGCCTCGATGGACGACGTGCAGTGGGACCGGGCGTGCAAGCGCGCGATCCGCGAGCGGTACGTGGTCCAGGAGACGGTGGCGCCGGTGACCTCGAAGTTCCCGATCTCGGTTTACGGGATGCTGGATTACAAAGAGATGGAAGTCGACGTTCACCCGCACGTCTGCATCGGCAAGGTGCAGAGCTGCTCGACGTGGCTGACGCCGGCGAGCGGGGCGTTTTCCTCGGCCGTGGGCGTGACGCCCACCTTCGTTATCGAAGGCCGCTAGCCGCGTTCTTCTCGTTGGCGCGCATGACGCGCAGCAGGTTCTCGCCGTAGATCTTGCGGATATCCTTCGCCGAGTAGCCGCGTTCGAGCAGGGCGCGGGTGAGGGCGGGCATTTTGCTGACGTCCTCGAGGCCGGTGGGGACGCAGGAGACGCCGTCGTAGTCGGCGCCAACGCCGACGGCGTCGATGCCGGCGATCTTGACGATGTGATCGATATGGGCGACGGCGTCGTCGAGCGTCGGCCGCGGGCCGCCCCGGGGCGTCACCTTGACGAAGCCGCAGGCGAAGTTGACCTGCACCACGCCGCCCTTCTTCGCCAGGGCCACGATCATCTCGTCGGTCATGTTGCGCGGGACGTTGGCCAGGGCGCGGCAGGAGGAGTGGGAGGCGATGAGCGGGGACTTCGAGGCATCGAGCGCATCCCAGAACGTCGCGTCGGAGACGTGCGAGATGTCCACCATCATGCCGAGGCGGTTCATCTCGCGGACGATCTCGCGCCCGAGCGGGGTGAGCCCTTTCTTGCGGCCTTCGAGGTCGCCCGAGGAGCCGGCCCAGGTGTGGGAGACGGCGTGGGTCAGCGTCATGTAGCGGACGCCGAGGTCGTAGAACGTCCGGAGCAGGCGGGGGCTGTCCTCGATGGCGTGGCCGCCCTCGATGCCCATGTAGGCGGCGATTTTGCCCTTCTTGCGGATGCGGGCGGCGTCGGCGGCGGTGCGGGCGAGTTCGAAGTCGCGCGGGTACTTTTCGACGATGTCGCGGCGGACGGTGTCGATCATCTCGAGGGCGCGGTGGGCCGCGTGGTTGCCCTCCATGTAGCGCCCGGCGACGTAGACGGCGAAGAACTGGGCGCCGAACCCGCCGGCGCGGTAGCGGCGGATGTCGGTATGGCCCGTGCCGGCGTCGGAGCCGATGTCGAAACCGGTGACGGTGCGGCCGGTGACGTCGTTGTGCGTGTCGAGCACCAGCGCGGCCTTGTGCACCTTGCGCACCTCGGCGTCGGAGACGGCGCGGCGGGCCGGTTGTCCCGCGAGGGTCAGGGCGGTCAACAGGAGTGCTACGATGCGCATGGTTAGATTTCAGGCTAGCGAAATATGCCGTTCGTTGGCACTGCCGCCGGGCGGGTTTCGCTGTAGACGGACATAGGAGGCGTGATGGCGCACAAGATTCGCTATGCCGGCTATCCGGCGACGCTGGTATACAACAACGAAGACAAGCCGGTGAAGCAGTTGCTGTGGGGGGACTGGATGCGGGTAACCGGTCCGGAGACCGACGGCTGGCTACCGGTGCGGGCGCGGAACGTCGACGGGTTCGTGAAGGCCGATGAGGTGCAGGCGGAGCGGCTGCTCGAACTGGTCTTCGTCGACATCGGGCAGGGCGACGGCTGCCTGCTGATCACGCCGGATGACCGGAAGGTGCTGATCGACGCGGGGGCGGGCGACAACATGGCGCGCTTTCTCCGCTGGCGGTTCGGGAAGTTCGAAAAGCCGGTGCGGTTCGAGGCGGCGATCCTCTCGCACTCCGACCTCGACCACTACGGCGGTTTTCAGGACCTGTTCGCCGAGCCGAACCTGACCTTCCGGAACGTCTACACGAACGGGCTGATGGAGCGCGATGGGAAGGCCGCCGAGAGTCTGGGGCCGAAGGTGAAGCGCGGCCGGGTGAGCTATCTGACCGAACTGGTGCGCGATAAGGCCGAGCTGGAGGCGTTCGTGAGCGATCCGGCTCTGGTGGGCGGGAAGAAGTATCCGTCGATGTGGAAGAAGGCGCTCGAGGGCGAGAAGTTCGAGAATTTTCAGGCCCTTTCGGTGCGGGACGGGCATGTGCCCGGGTTCGGTCCGGGGACGGATGTCGTGATGGAGTTACTGGGGCCCGTGCCGGAGGACGTCGACGGGCGGCCTTTGCTGCGGTGGCTCGGCGGGGTGGGGCCGACGAAGAACGGACACTCGGTGGTGGTGCGGATCCGGTACCGGGACGTGACGATCTTTGCCGGCGGCGACCTGAACATTCCGAGCGAATCGCTGCTGCTGGCGCACCACACGGGCGCCGCGGAGATTCCCAAGGACGAAGCCGGGCGGATGGCGCTGGCCGAGGCGGCGCGCGAGAAGCTCTCGGCCGACTTCGCCAAGGCCTGCCACCACGGGTCGGCGGATGTTTCACGGGCGTTTTTGACGGCGCTGCACCCGCTGGCGACGGTGATTTCGAGCGGGGACGATGAATCCTACAGCCACCCGCGGGCCGATACGCTGGGGATGATCGGGAAGCACTCGCGCGGGGAACGGCCGGCGATCTTTTCCACCGAACTGGCGCGGTCTGCGCCGGAGCGGATTACGAACCCGGCGGCGCTGCGGATGGACGTCGACAAGCTGGCCGGGCTGCTGGGAACCGAGTTGACCCCGGCGCAGCGGGAGAAGGTGGCGGAGCGGCTGAAGGAGAATCTGAACCGGAGCGTGACGACCTATGGGGCCATCAACCTGCGGACCGACGGGGACCGGGTGGTGATCGCGCAGAAGGTGGAGCGCCCGAAGGACGCCAAGTCGCAGTGGGACTACTACCGCTTTGAGCGGAACGCCGCGGGGGAGCTGGAACTGTGGTCGCGGCACGAGGACGATTAGCTGGACAACCTAATTTTACCCGGATAGAATTGCCGTGTGGACCAACCGGAGATCTATACGGCATTTCAGGGCGCCCGGCGCATTGGCGGCGGCACGATGGAGGAGTTGCTGCTGCTGGTGCGGCGGTGGGCGGCGGCGCACGGGGAGGCGGGGATTCTCGGCTTTTCGGACCGGACGGGGAAGCAGATCGACTTCGATTTGCGGGGTGTGATGGCGGCGCGGACGGGGCCGGGGCGTCCGAAGTTGGGGGTGGTGGCGCGGGAGGTGACACTGCTGCCGCGGCACTGGGAATGGCTGCAGGAGCAGCCGGGCGGGGCGTCGGCGGCGCTGCGCCGGCTGATCGACGCGGCGCGGCGTTCGCCGGAGGCGCGGGAGGCGGCGGGACGCTTTCTCACGGCGCTGGCGGGCGATCTGCCTGGGTATGAAGAAGCCACGCGGGCGCTCTACGGCGGGGACGCGGCGGGGTTCCGGGCGCGGATGGAAGGCTGGCCGGAGGACGTGCGGGAGCATGCGCTGCGGCTGGCCGGTTTGTGAAATCTGTTATTTTACAGTTGCGCGGAGGGGGCGGAATGTGAAACGATTCGCAACGGATATTTTTCATGCTTCGCCAACTCCTCTTTCTCGCATCAATGGTGGGGGCCGGCGCACTGTTCGGACAACAGGGCTCCGGAACGATTTCTGGAATTGTGACCGATCCGCAGGCGGCGTCCGTCGATGGCGCCGACATTCGCGTGCGGAACACGGGCACCAACGCGGTCTTCCGTACGCGCGCCAACTCGGAAGGATTTTATACGGCGCCCGGTCTGCCGGTCGGGGAATACGAGGTCACGGCGGAGCGCCAGGGCTTTAAGCGCTCGGTGCGCAGCGGCATCACGCTGCAGGTGAACCAGACGGCGCAGGTGGATTTTCAGATGCAGATCGGCCAGGTGGCCGATACGGTGCAGGTGGTCGGCGAGGCGCCGATCGTGAACACGAGCAATGCGACGGTGGGCGAGGTGATCGAGAACCGGCGTGTGCGCGACCTGCCGCTAAACGGGCGCGGCGCGCTGGCGCTGACGCTGTTGACGAGCGGCGTGATTTCCAATGCCGGCCCGACCAACTCCGGTTTCGGTGACCGCGGCATTCAGATCTCTTCGATCTCGATCAACGGCAGCCCGAACTCGATGAACGCGCAGATGCTGGACGGATCGAACAACATCCTCAGCTACGTGGGCGAAGTGGGCGTTCCGCCAGCGGTGGACGCGGTGGAAGAGTTTAAAGTGCAGAGCGGTTCGATGTCGGCCGAGTTCGGCTTCACGGCGGGCGGCACGGTGAACCTGGTGACGAAGTCGGGCACGAACAAGATCAAGGGTTCGGTGTATGAGTTTTTGCGCAACGACAAGTTCGACGCGCGGAACACGTTCACGCCCGTGAAGCTGCCGTTCCGCTACAACCAGTACGGCGTGACGCTGGGCGGGCCGATTAAGAAAGACAAGACGTTCGCGTTCGGCAACTGGGAAGATTACAAGTCGCGGCGGAGTTCGCCGCGCATCGCGTCGGTGCCGCTGGCGAACTGGCGCACGGGCGACTTCAGCAACCTCTACACGGTGGCCGGGGCGCTGATTCCGATCCACGATCCGCTGACGACGCGGAACAACCCGAGCGGGCCGGGCCAGGTGCGCGACCAGTTCCCGGGCAACCAGATTCCGCGCAGCCGTTTCGATCCGATCACGCCGAAGATTCTCGACTTCTGGCCGCAGCCGAACCGGGCGCCGCAGAACGCGTTCACGCAGGCGCAGAACTTCCAGGACGCGGGGCGGAGCACCATCGACTGGCGGCAGTGGAACTTCAAGGTGGACCACCGGTTTGGCGACCGCAATTCGATGTTCGTGCGTTACACCTCGTCGCAACACGCGCCGGGGTCCGACTCCTTCTTCCTCGACCAGACCGTGGGTGCGAACCGCTTTGACAACCAGACCAACCGGAACGCGGTGGTGAGCGACACGCACACGTTCTCCCCGACGCTGATCAACGATTTGCGTGTGGGCATCATGCGGCAGTCCTTCATCTTCACGGCGGCGAACTTCGGGCAGGGCTGGCCGCGGAAGCTGGGCCTGCCTTCCATCGTGCCGAACGAGCAGATGCCGCTGATCAACTTCGGCTACGGCGAAATCGGCGGCGGCGCGGCGGGCAACCGCGGGTCGATGAACTGGGACATCCAGGAAATGGTGACCAAGGTGTGGCGGAACCACACGGTGAAGATCGGCTACAACCACCGGCTGCTGCAGGGCGGCAACCAGCAGGGCGCGGCGCTGTCGGGCAACTTCGGTTTCAGCGGGCTGACGGCCAATCCGCAGGCGCCGGCGGCGTCGGGCAACGGGCTGGCGCAGTTCCTGCTCGGGGAGGTTTCGAGCGCGTCGATCGACCGCATTCTGGGCAACACGTTCGTGGCGTACTCGGCCAGCGCGTTCGTGCAGGACGACTGGAAGGTGGGCCGGCGGCTGACCTTCAACCTCGGTTTCCGCTACGACTTCCAGCAGAAGCCGGTGGAGCGGCACAACGGGCAGATCAACTTCGACCTGTTCGCGACGGACCCGGTGAGCGGGCTGCGCGGCAAGACCGTCTACGCGGGCGTGGACGGGCAGCCGCGGAGCTTCCTGGGCGAGGATTACAACGACTTCGGGCCGCGTTTCGGCTTCGCCTGGGATGCCTTCGGCACCGGCAGGACGGTGGTCCGCGGCGGCTACGGCGTCTTCTATCCGCCGATCTTCTGGCGCAACTTCATGGGCAACACGCAGTTGTTCTCGACCAACTCGACGGCCTACGCGGCGCAGGGGCCGGGGCAGCGGGCGTTCCTGTTCAAGGACGGTTTCCCGTTCGCTCCGATCGAATCGCCGGGCTCCAAGGCCGGTCCGAGCGCGCTGCTCGGGCAGGGCGTGAGCGCGTGGGAAAACGACCCGACGACGCCGATGACACAGCAGTGGAACTTCTCGCTGCAGCAGGAGTTCAAGGGCTGGCTCTTTGACGCCACCTACTCGGGTAACAAGGGCAACCACTTCATCGCCAACAGCTACAGCATCAACTCGCTGACGCCGGACGAGCGGTTCCGGCTGGGCCGGTCGCTGCTGGACGTGCTGCCGAATCCGCTGGCCGGGAAGGTTCCGGGCGGGCTGGGCGCGGCGACCGTTTCGCGGGAGCGGCTGCTGCTGCCGTACCCGCACTACAACGGCGTTTCGATCCGTAATCCGCGGTACGGTAACTACAACTCGCACCAGCTGCAGATCAACGTGAAGCGCCGCATGACCAACGGGTTGCTGGTGCACTGGGCGTTCACGGGCGGCAAGAAGATCAGCGACGGCGTGGCCGTGCCGGTCGACTTCGGGCCGGTGGAACAGACCAATGAGAACGGGTTCCAGGACGGCGGGCTGGCCAGCCGGCAGTTGAACAAGGCCGTCGACCCGGCCGACGTTTCGCGGCGCAGCGTGCTGAGCCTGCTCTACGAACTGCCGTTCGGGCGCGGGAAGCGGTTCAACCCGGAGAACGTGGTGCTGAACAAGATCGTGGGCGGCTGGCAGCTGAACATGATCAACACGCTGCAGAACGGCATTCCGCTCACCGTGCGCGGGGCGACGAACTTCGCGGCCGACCGGCCGAACTCGACCGGACAGAGCCCGCGGCTCGACAACCCGACGCGGACGCAGTGGTTCCGCACCGATGTGTTCGTGAATCCGCCGGAGTACACGCTGGGTAACGTGGGCCGCACGATACCGGACGCGCGGCATCCGGGCGCGATCAACTTCGACCTGTCGCTGATCAAGGAGACGACGTTCCGCGAGCGGTACCGGGTGGAGTTCCGCGCCGAGGCGTTCAACATCGCCAACCACGTGAACCTGGGCCTCGCCGACGACAGCTTCGTGGCCGGTACGGACGGGAAGAACCGGAGCTCGACGTTCGGCACGGTGAACTCGGCGCGCGACGCGCGTATTGTGCAGTTGGGGCTAAAAGTGATCTTCTAATCGGGATGATCTCCCGAAGATCCTTTCTTACCGGGGCCGCCCCGGCGCTCGTCCTCGGACGGGCGCCGGAGCGGCCCAACGTTCTCTTTATCGCGGCCGACGACATGAACAACGCCCTCGGGTGCTACGGGCATCCGGTGGTGAAGTCGCCCAACGTCGACCGCATCGCGGCGCGCGGGGTGCGGTTCGACCGGGCCTACTGCCAGTATCCGGTTTGCGGGCCGAGCCGCTGCTCCCTGTTGACCGGACTGCGCCCGGACTCGACGAAGATCTTCGAAAACAACATCGCCGTGCGCGAGAAGTTGCCCGACGTCGTCACGCTGCCGCAACTGTTCCGGCAGAACGGCTGGCGGTCGGTGCGGGCGGGGAAGATGTACCACATGGACGTGCCGGGCTCGGTGGGCACGAACAAGTGGGACGATCCGCCGAGCTGGGACGTGGCCATCAGCCCGCCCGGCGCCGAGCAGCGCACAAAAGGCGTGGCGAAGAACATCACCGAGGGACGGCGCGCGCGGTGGGACGTTGTTTCTTTCCAGGGTGACGGCGCCGACCAGGCCGACGAGCGGGCCACGCACATCGCGCTCGAGACGATCCACGCGAGCCGCGACAAGCCGTGGTTTCTCGGGCTCGGCTACCTGCGCCCGCATGTGCCGCATGTCGCTCCGGCGCGGTTCTTCGATCTGTATCCGCTGAAGGACATCCGCCCGGTGGAGAACCCGGCGAACGATCTGGACGACATTCCGCTGGCGAGCGAAATCGCGATCAACACGCGGGCGAAGGACATGGGCGGGATGTCGGAGGCGGAGAAGCGCGAGGCGATCCGCGCCTACTACGCATCGGTCTCCTACATGGACTGGCAGGTGGGGCGGGTGCTCGACGCGCTCGAGAAATCGGGGCAGGCCGAGCGCACGATCATCGTCTTCTGGGGCGACCACGGCTGGCACCTCGGCGAAAAAGAACACTGGCGG